>JAQGMP010000584.1 GCA_028292285.1 Variovorax sp.
CCGCGGCATAGACCGCCGGCGTCAGCACCACCGCCGTGGCGTCGTTCGACATGAAGGTCGTCACTACCACGCCGACGCCGTAGATCAGCAAGAAGAGCCGCTGCGGCGAGCGGCGCGAGTGATTGACAGCCATCGCAGCGACCCAGTCGAACAGGCCCTCGCGCCGCGCGGTCTCCGACAGCAGCATCATCCCGATCAGGAACAGGTACACGTCGCTTCCTTTGCCGACCGCTTGAAGCGCCTTGTCGACCGGCAACAGGCCGAGCACCAGCAGCAGCAGCGCGCCGCTTATGGCCCAGACCGCTTCGGGCCACTTGAACGGCCGCGCGATGACGCCCGCCGCGGCCAGTGCGGCGATGGCCCACGTTGCGAGGTGGGCTTCCTGGGGAGCAAGGATCATTGACTTTGGGGGATTCGGCGAGGGGCAGGCGGGGGTCGATGATCGCCCGGATTTCACTGGACCTTGCCGTTCGCGCCCGCCGGCCCGGCCTGTGCGGCTGTGCGGCACCCCGCGTGAGAGCGCGCGCTACCTCGGCAACCTCAATGCGCCGGAGCGACCGCTTTGCCGTTGACGGTACGCGCCTCGATGACGCGACCGGTACCCGTGACCAGCGGGCGTGCTTCGCCTTCGGCCCTGACCTTGTCGCCGACCTTCAGGCCGAGCCGTTCGAAGCCATCGGGCCGCGTGTGGACGAAGTCACCGTTGTCGAGCACCACGCCGTTGG
This sequence comes from Variovorax sp., assembly GCA_028292285.1. GTDB lineage: Bacteria > Pseudomonadota > Gammaproteobacteria > Burkholderiales > Burkholderiaceae_C > Variovorax. The sequence continues at coordinate 726 of JAQGMP010000584.1, forward strand.
CCGCGCCGTGCTTTGCATGGTTCAAGCGCACGACGGTGCCGACGACATCGCCCTGCCGCGGTGCCGCTTTCGGCGCCTTGCCGTCGACCGACACCAGGCGCTCGAAGTCGTAGACGGAATGTTCGGGCTCGCCCTTGTGCGACGGGCCGCGCTCCGAGCCTTCGAGGATCAGCGCCTGCCCGATGCGGAGCTTGCTCAGAACATCGACAACCGCGGGATCGTGCGGATCGGTGACGAACTGCGTCGGCACGCCATCGGTGTCGATCATCAGGCCTTCGATACCGCCCTTGGGGCTGAAGACCAGGTGCTGGAAGCGGCCCTCGACGGACCAGACGTCGATGAGTTCATGCACGGCGACGGGATCATGGGTACGCGACATTCGGGTTCTTTCGGGGTGAAAATGCGAGCAGCCTACGCGTGCCCCATGTCGGCGACGGTGCAGGTTTTTTGCCTCTTCTCCGTAGGAACGCAGCTCAGGCGCGTAGCCCGGCTGCGCGCTAAGCCACAGCCCCGATCGCCCGCTTGAGCAAGTCGAGCCCCAGATCGATCTCCTCATCACTCACCGTCAAAGGCGGCGCGATGCGGAAGACGCCGCCCATGCCGGGAAGCTGCACGATGTTCATGCTCAGGCCCAGCTTCATGCACTCGCGGGTGATGGCAACGCCCAGGTCGGGCGCGGCCTGTTTGCCGTCCCTGCTCTTGACGATCTCGATGCCCAGCAGCAGGCCGCGTCCACGCACGTCGCCGATGCAGTCGACGCTTTCCTGCAGCGCGCGCAGTCCGCTTTCAAGGCGTTGCCCGGCAACGCGCGCGCGTTCGACGAGCCGGTCTCGCTGCACCACCTCCAGCACCTTCAGGCCGACAGCGGCCGGAAGCGGATCGGAGACATGGGTCGTATAGAACAGGAAGCCGCGCGCGTGGCACTCGTCCTCGATCGCCTCCGAGGTCAGCACCGCGGCCAGCGGCAGGCCGGCGCCGAGCGTCTTCGACAGGGTGAGGATGTCCGGCACCACGCCATCGCGCTCGAAGGCGAACATCAGGCCGGTGCGTCCCACGCCGGTCTGCGCTTCGTCCAGGATCAGCAGCATGCCGCGCTCTGCGCACTTCTTCTTCAATGCCGCGAGGTAGCCGAGCGGCAGGTCGATGAGGCCACCTGAACTCAAGATCGGCTCGGCGATGAAGGCGGCCAGGTTGCCGCTCGACTGCCGGTCGATCAGGTCGAAGGCGTAGTCGAGTTCGGCCTGCCAGTCGAACTGGCCGTCGCGCTCGAAGCGCGGCCGGTACGGATAGGGCGCAGGGATGGCGTACGAACCGACCGCGGCCGGCCCGTAGCCCTTGCGGCCGGCACTGTAGGTGGCCGACGCGGCGCCGCCGGTCATGCCGTGCCACGACTGCGCGAAGCTCACGATCTCGAACTTGCCGGTGTACAGCTTGGCCATCTTGAGGGCGGCCTCGTTGGCCTCGGCGCCCGTGGTCAGCAACAGGGAGCGGTCGAGACCGGGCGGTGTGATCTCTGCAAGCCGGGTAGCCAATGCGACCACCGGCCGGCTCAGCATGCCGCTGAACAGATGGTCGAGATTGCGTGCGTGCTCCGCCACGACCGCAGCGACTTCGGGATGTCCGTGACCCAGCAGCGAACTCATCTGGCCCGAGGTGAAGTCCAGAATCGCGCGGCCGTCCGCGTCGTAGACGAAGCTGCCGTGAGCCCGCTCGATGATCATCGGTTCAAAAACGCCGCCGTAGCGGATCAGGTGCCGGCGTGCGGCGTTCCAGAAATCAGGGTCGGTATTGCGGGACATCAAAAGCTCCGGGTAGTCGATTGCCCGAGCGTAAGAACCGAAAGCGCTTAACGAAAGCTAATATTTCTGAATGCAGCTATCAATTGAAGTTATCTCATGAAGCGACAACTCGACTTCGATCTGCTGCGCACCTTCGTTGCGATCGCAGAGACGCGGACCTTGGGCCGTGCCGCCAGCAAGATCGGCCGCACGCAGGCGGCCGTGAGCATGCAGGTCAAGAAGCTCGAAGCGATGCTGAACCAACCGCTACTGAACCGCACCGGCCGCGGCGTGGTGCTCACCCTGCACGGGGAGCGCCTGCTCGGCCATGCGCGAACCATCCTGCGGCACCACGACGCCGCGGTGGCGGACATCTCGGGCGCAGGTCTTGTCGGCACGCTCCGCTTCGGCTGTCCGGACGACTATGCGGCGGCTTTCTTGCCGGACATCCTGCGCAGCTTTGCAGGCCAGCATCCCCAGGTGTTCGTCGAGGTGGTCTGCGCGCCGACGCCAAGGCTGCTGGAGCAGCTTCGCAAGCACGCGATCGATCTTGCCCTCATCTCCACTACCGACGCCGACGCCGACGGCGCGGGCCCGGTCATGCGTCACGAGCCTTTGGTTTGGGTCGGCAGCCGGCATGACCTCGCGGCAACGCACGAGCCCTTGCAGCTCGCGCTCTCCGATCCCGACACGCTCGACCACCGCGCGGCCGTGGAGCGGCTGGACGCGGCACGTCGACCCTACCGCGTCGCCTACGCCAGCGGCAGCATGTCGGGCCTGCTCGCCGTGGTGCGCTCCGGCCAGGCCATTGCGGTGCTGACGCAATCCGCCGTGCCGGCCGATCTGCAAATTCTCGCGCCGGGCGATCTGTTGCCCAGCCTGCCGACGGTGGCGCTGACCGTGAAGTTCGACTTGCTGCGGCCACCGCCGCTGGTGATGCAATTCGCTGGGCACCTGGAGAAGATATTGCCGACGTTGTAGCCGGGGCTCAGAACACCGGTTGCACCTGCTTGTCGTCGACTTCGGGATCGTCGATCGACTGGGGCGCCACGTGCAGCAGCCCGAACAGATTCTTCGGATCGACTGCCTGCGGCACGAGTTCGATGACTTCACCCATGCCGAATTCGCCCGCGGTGTCGCGCATGAACTGCAATGCGGCGAAGTCTTCGAGCGCGAAACCGACCGAGTCGAAAACAGTCACCTCGGCTTCGCTCGTTCGACCGGGCCGATGACCCGCCAGCACCTGCCAGAACTCCGTCACCGCGAAGTCGGCGGGCATCTGCTGGATCTCGCCTTCGACGCGCGATTGCGGCTCGAACTCGACGAACACCGACGTGGCGGCCAGCACGCGATAGTCCAGCTCGGTCTTGCCCGGGCAATCGCCGCCCACCGCGTTGATGTGCATGCCGGGCTCGATCATGTCGGGCGTGAGGATGGTTGCGTTGGCTTTGTCCGCGGTGACGGTGGTCACGATGTCGGCGCCTTGCACCGCCTCGGCCGTGCTGCCGCAGACGCGCACTTCGAGTCCTTGGCCTGCAAGGTTCTTCGCGAGCTTGGCGCTGGCCGCAGCGTCGATGTCGAACAGGCGCAGCTCGCGAATGCCGACGAGGTCGCGAAATGCGATCGCCTGGAACTCGCTTTGCGCACCGTTGCCGATGATCGCCATGACGCGGCTTTGCGGGCGGGCGAGGGCGCGGGCGGCCACGGCCGACATTGCGGCGGTGCGAATCGCGGTGGTGAGGGTCAGTTCGGAGAGCAGGCGCGGCGCACCGGTGGCAACGTCGGCCAGCACGCCGAACGCCATCACGGTCGGCAGGCCATGGCGATGGTTGGTCGGATGGCCGTTCACGTACTTGAAGGCGAACTGCGACGCGTCGGCGATGGGCATCAGCTCGATCACGCCGACATCCGAATGGGAGGACACGCGGGCACTTTTGTCGAATTCGTTCCAGCGCAAAAACTCGCGCTCGATGCGATCGGCAATGCCGGCGATGCAGGCCGACAGACCCTTGCGCTGCACCATGCGGATCATCTCGGGTGCGCTGATGTAGAGGGTGGAGGCGTAACGGCAAGAGC
>JAQGMP010000590.1 GCA_028292285.1 Variovorax sp.
AAGAGCGAGTTGGTGTTCTGGCCGAGCACCAGGTCGCCGATGTTGCCGCCCCAACCCACCGTCGAGCCTTCGGGGGACGACGACTGCCAGGTCGACTGCTGGTCGTTGTGCGAAAAGAGCTTGGGCGGTTGCGGGAACAGTTTCTTGTTGCTGTTGTTGAAACCAGCCCGGCTCAACGGCACGACCAGGGGTCCGACGTTGAGCTGCACCGCGGCATTGCCGGCCTCGAACAGGCCCTTCATGGCCGTCATCGACGGATGCAACGCATACGCGCGACCGTTCGGCAGTGGCGTGGTCGGGCTGAGCGCCGTCGCCGCCAGGTCGGCCTTGGCGATGGCGATGCCGCCCGCCGACTGCACACCGCCGCGGATGCTGCTGTACTTGCCGTAGCTGTCGTCGTCGTAGGTGACGACGGTGTTGGCGTAGTCGCAGCCGCCATACAAAAACACGCACACGAGCGCCTTGTAGTCGGTGGCCGTCTGCGCGGCGGCCTCGCCCATGGCCGACAGGTTGAGCGCAAAAGGCATCGCGGTGCCGGCCAGTGCGAGCGAGCTCGAACGCTTCAGAAATGCGCGGCGCGAATGGCCCTTCGGGTCGATGTAATGCATGGGGCGCCTATTTCTGGATCAGGTATTCGGGGGAGGCCAGCACCATCAGGATCGCCGCCCAAATGCGGTTGTTCTTGAGCGTGTCGTTGGTGCTGCCGGGCGGAATGACCGGCGTTGCGAGCGCGTTGGTGATCAACGCCACGGTGGCCGCCGAAAGCTGGTTCGCGCACATCACGAGGTTGAGCCGGCGCACCAGCGCGGCCGCGTCGAACACCAGCGTTTTTTCGACGGCGTAGCTCGCGACCACGTCCTTCGTGTCGTAGCCGTTCTGCAGGATGCCCTGCATGTAATTCAGGTAGCCGCCGACGCTGGTCTCGTTGACCAGCTGAAACTCCGGCGCGACTTTGCCTTCGCTCGCCAGCGCGGTCGATGGCGGCACGTAGCCGGGCCTGAAAAAGTTGAACACCGAGGGCGAACGCAGCGGGCTCTGGCCCAGCTTGCCCGCCGCATCCGATGTGTTGTCGACCTTCCAGTTGCCCTTGACGGAGGTCACGCCGAAGCTGCGCGCCCATTGCACCAGCCGCAGCATCGGCTCGCGCAGGCGGCCAAAGCCCGGGTCGGTGAGGCCCGCCGGGCTGCGCGCTTCGTTGTCGAGCAGCACGGCGGCGAAGACGCTCTTCATGTCACCACGCACACCGGCGCCGTTGTCGACGAAGACCGCCGCGACGCGTGCGATGTACGCCTGGCTCGGGTTGCTGGTGATCAGCCGTTCGATCAGCTGCTTGCAGATGAACGGCGCGGTGTTGGGGTGATTGGCCAGCGTGTCGAGCGCCGTCTTGAGCGCCGGTGCGCCCTTGGTGCCCGCCGTGACCGTCGCGCCCAGAAAATTCGACGCCATCGTCGAATGGTTGGCTTCCTTCAGCGCCATCGGACGCGTCGTCCACTGATTGCTCTCGATCGTGTAGGTCTGGCCCGGCGGCATGTATGCGTTCTGCTCTGCCGTTTTGATGTCCAGGTCGTAGCCGGTGAAGATGCGCGCGATGTTCGTCACGTCGTCTTGCGTGTAGGTGTCGAGCGGCGTGCCGTCGGCCGCGCGCTTGATGCTGCCGTCGGCATTGAGCTGGTACAGGCCGAGCGTCATCAGCTGCATGACTTCGCGGCCGTAGTTTTCGTCGGGCTGCCGGCCGGACGAGTTCTCTTTCTGGTTGCCGCGCGTGTTCAGGTAGAAGCCCATCGCCGGGTTGAGCGTGATGTCTTCGAGCAGCTTGCGAAAATTGGTGGTCACGCCCGCGACCACCGTGTCCCAGTACTGCGCCATCATGAGATCGGGCCAGCTCGATCCGATGTCGTTGGCCGACACCACGAAGATCTCGGTGAACACCATCGCCATGCGCTTGCGAAAGCCATCGGGCGACGTCATGAGCTGGTTCCAGATCATGTTGTCGGTGAAGACGGTGTTGGCCGGCTTGCTGGCAATCCATTGCCAGCCGGTTTGCGACGGTGCCATGTCGACTTGCTCGCCGAGCCAGGGCAGGTAGCCCTTGGTGCGCACCGCCGCGATGTCGGCCTCGGTGGCCGAAAACTGCGCCTGCAGCAGGAAGCGTGCGGCCTCGTCGTCGCTCTTGGCCGTCGTGTAGATGTAGGTGCCGGCCGTCGGCGTGTTCTGCAGCGCAGTGAGCGAGCCGGCGTCGACTTGGGTGCTTGTCGAGTTCCCGTTGGCGCCGCCAGCGCCGAGAAAAGCCGCCCCGCTGCTGCCGCCACCCCCGCCGCCGCCGCAAGCGGCCAGCGCACTCGATACGGCCAGCGCCGCAGCCAGCGACAGCCGGCTGGCGCGCTCGATTCCGGGAATTGACCCGCTGGAACTTTCGTCGGATGAAAGGGCGCGCGTTGTCTCTTCGGTCGCGGTATCGCGACCGGTCTGCAAGTCTTCGACCATGGGTGTCCTCGTTCCTCGACGCTGTTCGCGCCACTCCGCTCAAGGCAAATGCCGTGCCCGACCGTGGGTGGGCGATAAGGACTCTAAAGGAGGTCTGTAGGACAACGCCTGTAAATAAATGTGACTTTTTTCGTCACATCGATACAACTCGGGCTTGCGGATGCCGC
>JAQGMP010000306.1 GCA_028292285.1 Variovorax sp.
GCGGCTTCAAGATGCCGAACCTCGACAACGAGGCCGTGCACGAGCGCGAGCAGTGGTATGCCAGCCGGCCCGACTACATCCAGCGCATGACCGAGCGCTCGAACAAGTACATCTTTCACGTCGTCGAGGAGCTCGAACGCCGCGACATGCCGACCGAAATTGCGCTGCTGCCCTTCATCGAGAGCGCCTTCAATCCGCAGGCCGTGTCGAGCGCACGAGCGGCCGGCATGTGGCAGTTCATGCCCGCCACCGGCACCGACTACGACCTGAAGCAGAACGTGTTTCGCGACGACCGACGTGACGTGCTCGCATCGACCCGCGCCGCGCTCGACTACCTGCAAAAGCTCTACGGCATGTTCGGCGACTGGCAGTTGGCGCTGGCGGCCTACAACTGGGGCGAAGGCAGCGTCAGCCGCGCCATTGCGAAGAACCAGAAGCTCGGCCTGCCCACCACCTACAGCGACTTGAACATGCCGGCGGAAACGCGGCTCTACGTGCCCAAGCTGCAGGCGGTCAAAAACATCGTCGCCAATCCGCAGGCCTTCAACACCGAGCTGCCGCTGATCGCCAACCACCCGTACTTTCAATCGGTGACGCTCACACGCGACCTCGACGTGGCGCTCGCCGCCAAGCTCGCAGACACGCGCATCGAAGATTTTCGCGCGCTGAACCCGGCCGCGCACAAGCCGGTCTTGCTGGCCGCAGGCACGCCGGAGATCCTGCTGCCGTGGGACAACGCCGCTGTGTTCCAGCGCAACTTCGAGGCCTACACGCAGGGCCAGTACGCGAGCTGGACCGCGTGGACCGTGACCACGACGATGACGGTGGCCGACGCCGCACAGCGTGCCGGCATGAGCGAGGTCGACCTCCGATCGATCAACGCGATTCCGCCGCGCATGCTGATCAAGACCGGCTCGACGCTGATCGTGCCGCGCTCGGCCAAGGTGCTCGAAGACGTGGCCGCCGTGGTCGCCGACACCGGCCAGCTGAGCTTTCAGCCGGAGATCATCACCCGCAAGACGACGGTGAAGGCCGGCCGCAACGACAGCGTCGCGAGCATCGCGAAGCGCTACCGGCTCAGCGCGGCGAACGTGGCCGACTGGAACGACGTCAAGCCCAACCATGCATTCCCGCGCGGCTATCAAGTGGTCGTGTATTTGCCCGTTCAGGCGGCACGGGCGGCCCATGTCGGCACCGGCAACACACAGCTGATTCGTGCGGTCCGCGAAGACCGCGCCCCGCGATCGCAGCGCGCCCAGTCGACGATGTCGGCGCCACGGGGTCAGCCGCATGTGCAAGCGGTCAGCCAGCGCGCTCCGGCGCTGGCCGCGAGGAGTTCGGGCAAGCCATCGGTCAGCAAGGTGCCGGCGAGCAGCAAGCCTGTCGTGCGCGAGAAACGCGGCGGCGAGCCGGTGAAAAAGAAGCGCTGAACCGGAAGCGCCGAGCCGCTGGATCTAGTCGGCGGCGCGCTGCGAGGCGCTGCGCCCGCGGCGTCTGACGACGGCCTCGAACGCTGCGACGGCGACCAGCACGACGGTGGTCAGCGTCCCGACCGCGAACACGGTCATGTGCGAGGCGAACGCTGCGAGCGCCGCCAGCAACACCAGTCCGCCGATGTGCGACTGCGGCGTGAAGCCATACACCACGCGCTTGAACAGCGCGTTGCCGAAGAGGTAGATGGCGGGGCCGCCGAGCAGCGCGCCGAGGTACTTCCACTCCGCATGGTGACTGCCTTCGCCGATCACCAGCTCATCGGCCACGGCAGAGACGATGATGCCGGCCACCAGGATCACGTGGGTGTAGTGAAAGTAAGCGCCCAGGCGGCCCGGATCGTTCGAATGCTCGATCACGTGGGTGGCGTCCTTGCTGCTGGTGTCGAAGTACATCCACCACATCGCCAGGCTGCCGACAAAGGTGACGAGCATGGGGATCACCGCATCGAGCTGCCACTCTTTCGCGTGTCCGAAGGCGACGCCGCTGGCCAGCACCGATTCGCCGAGCGCCACGATCACGAACTGCTGGCAGCGCTCGGCAATATGGCCGCCGTCGATGGTCCACTCCGAAGTCGAAGACCGGCCCAGGCCCGGAAAGGCGAAGCCGTTCATCGGTGCGAGGTATTCGCAGACCACCGCAACGGCCCAAACGCCGAGCCGCACGTTGCCATCGCACAGCGCACCGACGATCCACAGCACGGCAGCGATCGCCGTCCAGGCCAGGATGCGGCGAAAGTTGGGGACCAGCGCGTCGTCCTTCGGCAGCGCCAGCAAGACCCACAGCGTGCGGCCGACCTGAATCGTCGCGTAGCAGCCGGCGAACACCATCGCGCGGTCGCCGAAGGCTTGCGGCAAAGCCGATGCCATGACCAGCGCCACCAGCATGATCGAGAACAGCGCCAGCCGGATCGGCATGGCCGTCGGCTCGAACCAGTTGGTGACCCATGCCGTGTACTGCCAGCCGAGCCACACGGTGAACCACATCAACAAGGTCTGCGCGGCGCCCAGCACCGTCAGATGATCGAGCAGGTAGTGCGAGAGCTGCGTGACCGCAAAAACGTAGACGAGGTCGAAGAACAGTTCTTCGTTCGAGACACGCGCAACGCCATCGCGCGAGCGCAAGAGGGAACGCGTCGCGCCGCTCACAGCTTTTCGGTCTCGCCGCTCTTGGGTTGCCACTTCATCAGGCGCTTTTCGATCAGGCCGACCAGGCCGTCGAGCACCAGCGCGAAGGCAGTCAGCACGACGATGCCGGCGAACACGGTGTTGACGTCGAACGTGCCTTCCGCCTGCAGGATCAAGTAACCCACGCCGCGCGCCGAGCCCAGATATTCGCCCACCACCGCGCCGACGAAGGCCAGGCCGACCGACGTGTGCAAACTCGAAAACACCCAACTGGTCGCACTCGGCAGGTACACCGTGCGAAGCAGCTGCCGCTGGTTGGCGCCCAGCATCCGCGCGTTGGCCAAAATGAACGGACTCACTTCTCCCACGCCTTGGTACACGTTGAAGAACACGATGAAAAACACCAGCGTGACCGCCAGCGCGACCTTGCTCCAGATGCCCAGGCCCAGCCACAGCGAAAAGATCGGTGCCAGGATCACGCGCGGCATCGAGTTCGCGGCCTTGATGTAAGGGTCGAGGATGAGGCTCGCGGTCGGTGCCAGCGCCAGCCACAGCCCGCACGCCAGGCCGAGCGCCGTGCCTATGAAAAAGGCCAGCACGGTTTCGATGAGTGTGGTCCCGAGGTGCAGGTAGACGTCTGCGTTGCCTTTCAGCCCTTCGGGAAAGAGTGCGTTCGCCGGCACGTCGAACGGCATGAACCAGCTCCAGATGCGTCCGGCCACCTGAATCGGTTCGCCGACGAAAAAAGCGAACTGTTCGTTCCTCGACGCCACATGCCACGCCACGAGGAGGATGACCAGCAGCGCGACCTGCCAGAAGCGCGCATTGCGTTCATTGGGCTTCAGGGTCATCACGCCGCCTTCTTCAGCTGTTGCGCATAGCCCTTGAGCACCTCGTCGCGCAGCACGTTCCATATCTGCGTGTGCAGCTCGACGAAGCGCGGATGCGTGCGCACCTCGGCCACGTCGCGCGGCCGCGCGAGGTCGATGTTGAACTCGCCGATCGGGTGCGTGGCCG
>JAQGMP010000614.1 GCA_028292285.1 Variovorax sp.
GTCTGCACGAAGATCTTCAGCGGGTTGCTGCTGGCCGCTGCGGCGCTGGTCGTGATCTTCTGCGCGCGGCATTGGTGACTGAAAAGCAAGCATTGGGAAAGCACCACCCGTCGGTCTCGAGCGATGATCTCTCCGCAGGATGGTTTCAATCCAGAAACCGGACCTTGTAGTCCGCTGGTGGCATGGCGCATTCTTCAAGTCGGCCGAATACGCGGTACCGGTTCCTCGCCAGCAGGCGATACAGCGGATCTCTGACCTGCGCTGGCACCAGCCAGCCGATCCATGCCAATCGCCAGGGCCATCCCAAAGCGCCCAGGGCCCTGAAGATCGCGCCGGTGTGCTGCCAGATGCGTTGTCCGTCGATCAGCAGCAATGTCTCCAGGCCTTCAACCTTGAGATTGGCTTGCGCCAGCAAAGTCTGCCCAGCGATCCCCTGAATGGATGCGAAGCGGAAGACGCCCTTGCGATCGTGTCGCAGGAGGAACTTCACCCAGCCGTTGCACAGCAGGCATTGCGCGTCGAATACCACGATCATGAATTCAGTTCCTCCGGAACCAGCAGTGTGCCGCGATAGCCGCTCACCAGTCCGACCCAGAGCAGGGAAGCGCTGACGTTGAAATGGACAACGTCAGTTTCGCCGGACTCTTCTGCCACGATCGTCGGCAACGCCCAGCGCGGACAACGCAGGCCAAGAAAGTGCAGTCGCTCTAGATGCATCACAAGGCGGCCATGCGCGGCCTCGAGCCGGAAGGTAAGTCGGGCCGCGCCGAGCTTTTCGAGGACGAACCGATCCTTCTTCGTCAGGGTCGAGGTCATCGACCGGGCCGGAAAATGACGCGTCCACCTTACGCTTTGCGCCTGTGCACCGAGTTCGAAGCGGATGTGGCCGTGGACGGCGGCCAGCGCCGCACCGAGCAGGCGCGCCAGCGACTTGGCCAGCCACCTCCTGGGTGCCTGCATGCGTACCTCGCCCCGCAGGATGTGCGTGCCGGACAGGCTGTGAAAACGTTGCACCGCAGGATGCAGTTGCCAGAAGTCCTCTTCCAACACCTGCCGGTACAGCGAATTGGCGGTGGGCGCGTTCAGCACTTCAGATCGAACGCTCGTCTGCGCACCTGGTAAAGCGCGACATCAGCCTGTCCCTGGTCGCTCCGGCGATCTTCGAGGCTTGTCCTTCCAGCGGTCGCAGCTGCTGCCCAACGTGGCGCTTCGAACTGGTCGGTTGACGACAGCTTGTAGCGGCGACGGCGAAGTTCCATCTCGTAGTGGCTGAGCCCATGCAATGGGCGTGTGACGGTGTCCAGGGTCCTGTGGAACTCTTCGCGCTGCACCTCCTTGCCTTTGCTGGAGCGGCACGCCATCTTGTCGACACCCTGCGTTGGCGTCACGTCGATGACCTTGGCGCCCAAACGCGGTGCGTCCGAATTGTTGACCTTGCCGTTGGTCTCACACCGGTACACGGTTGCCCCGATCATCTGTGCCGGCGGTCGGGTTGGGCTTGCGCATGCGCCGCATTAGCACATGGTGGTGAACCACCGCCGGATGTTCTTACCAGTCGTCCAGTTCGGCTCGCCGAACGGGGTGGCCGGGATGATGCAACGCTGGGCGCGCTTCCGGCAGGCCTTGAAGCTGGCCTTTCCGCGATCTCTTCGCCGCTGCGTTGTCGGTCTGGTATTTGAGCTTGGGCTCTTCGGCGAACCTTGGGTCAGCGCCTACCACCAGCTCGCGCTCGTAGCCCGTCGAATGGGCGCGCGTCGATGAAAGGACCGGGCGATAGCGGGAAAAACCCCGTGCCGAAGGAGCTGCGGCTGATTTCGTCGGGCAGAGGCGCCAGAAGCGCCCATCTCGGCCTCCGCCGACGCGACGTATCGATCGCACATTTCTTCGATGCCACCGGCTCAACCACTCGGCAGCCGCGTCCGCGGATGGCATGCGCGTCCGTCCGGCAACAGGTGGCGGATTCAGCGCAGCACGAAGCGGAGAATTGCCGCGAGAGCAGCTATGCCGATAACGAGCAACGTGACAGGGCGAGGCCACGTATTCCGCCTCCGCTCACCGATAGCTGGCGGAGTCATATTAAGCGTGCCGTACTCGCTGTTCATGATTTGAATGCTATCCGCCTATATCGGCGGCGGCGTGTCGGACGACGCGCCGAAGCGAAATAGCGGGACAAAAGTGCCGATTCCGCCTCCCAAAGGCTTGGAAGCCTCACCAGTTACTCGGCGCATGGCCTCGATGCGACGACGGCGTCTTTCTCTACCACCGTAATCGCCGCAACTTCCGTTGCGGTGACCTTCGTCGAAGAACATCACCGTCAATCCGCCATCGATCTCATAACACCAAAGTCGGCCGGACAGAATCTGCGCGGCCAACACGACCACCCGCTGGCCCTCATACACAATCTCGTGTGCGGCCTGCATTTCAGCAAGGTCAGAGGAGGGCTCGAATGTGGTCGCCCACCTTGCCCCTGAAGAGTCGCAGTATCCGTGGCCGACATTCGCGCATAGCCCGGCCAGATCCGCCATCAGTCGAACATGTGTTAGTCGAGTTGGCTGCGGAGCGGGCGTACCTGTGTATATATATTGCAACCTGCCACTGCCTGGGGCAGCCATGCGTCACCTGATCAACATCTGCAACCCGGCATGCCACGTCCGGCGCGGGGAATTTCGTGGAGGTCATGGCACCCCCGCTCTTTGCAGGCCGCGGTGGACGAGTTGATCGAAAGATCGTGTGGCATCTGGCTCGCCGCGGAACCATCGCGCCGCAGCGCGCGCTCGCGCTCGACAAGAAGGGAAGCATGCCCGTCTGATCGTCCGTTGCATATCGTTCGACCCGAAGCGCCACACTTAGTTAGCATGATAAATATGGTACTTCGCGTCCTACGGCTGATGGTGCGCCGGGGCATTTGGCGACAGTCTCCGGGCGATCCACTGGCGCCGATGACAACACCAACAAGCGAGTTGCTGACGCTGACCATCGTTTTTCTGCGGGGCGCCGAAGTCGTGGTCAAGGCAGAGGCGCAGACAGAGGCGGTTGCTTGAATGAGCGAACATCGAGATGCGCGCGGGACATGTCGCTTCTAGATGTTTTTTGTCGCGAACGGAACCGCTTCCGCATCTTGCGCGCCTGTGCGTTGCGCTTGCCCGAGCAGAAGTTAGTTCTGATATCTGTGGCCGTGGAATGCCGACGCGCCTGCAGAAGCAAGAGGGCGGTAGGCGTGAGGGGTTTGTCGCGGTGATGCGAGACCGGCTGCGAGCGATTCCCCCTTGCCGTCAACCTGACCCGTGAGGGTTACTGGGACCAGAAATACGTGTTGTTCGACCCGGCTGGAAATCCTGGTCCGAACTAGCTTCTGTATTCTTGATATCGACATCGATATCGGTGGGGGAAGGACAACGTAGGTCTGTTCATATACGGTCAAGGGGTGGTACTCCTCCTCTCCACGTCACCAAATAACCCAGCTTCTTCGTTCGCAAGAATTACGCCTACGGGGCGACGACCTGCAGGCCGACAACTCACGTGCGTAGCCAACCTAGCCTCGCGGAGGATGAGGTGCCTTTCTCTTCTTCTTTCTCGTGCGTCGCTCTTGCTTCTTGGGGCTATTGCTTTGCAAGTGAGCGGCTGCGCCAGCATCGGTCAGGCGCCACAAGCAGACGTTGCAGGCAGAACATTCGTTGTCACTGGCGCGTCTAGCGGATTCGGTCGCGGGGTGGCGCTGAAGCTGGGCGCGTTGCATGCCAATGTCGTGCTTGCAGCACGTCGCACGGAATTGCTCGAGGAGGTGGCGGCGCTGACAGTCGCTGCTGGGGGCAAAGTGCTTGTGGTAACCACCGACGTGAGCCAGGCAGACCAGGTGGAGCAAGTCGCCGCGAAGGCGCTGGATCGCTTTGGCGCAATCGACGTGTGGATCAACAATGCGGGGGTCGGTGCTATCGGGCGGTTCGAAGACATTCCAATGGTCGATCATTCGCGGCTCATAGATATCAACCTCAAGGGCGTCATCTACGGCAGCCACGTCGCCATGCGCCAGTTCCGCAGACAAGGTTACGGATCGCTTGTGAACCTTGGCTCGATCGACAGTGAAGTGCCCCTCGCCTACCAGGCCTCGTATTCGGCGTCCAAAGCGGGCGTGCTCAGCCTCGGCCGAGCCCTCAACGAGGAGATTCGTCTGGTCGGACTGCAGAACCGCGTGTCGGTCTCGACGATCATGCCTTGGGCTGCCGACACCCCTTGGTGGCCGCACGCCGCCAACTACAGCGGGGGCACGCCTCGCATGGCCGCTATGGATGACCCACAAAAGGTAGTGGACGCCGTGATATGGGTGTCGCTGCACCCGCAAGAGGAAGCGCCGGTGGGCTGGAAAGCAAAAGCTTCGTACGCATCGCATCGGCTGTTCCCCGATTTAACCGAGCGCATGTCAGCCAATATTGCGCATGAATATCAGATCGAAACGGCGCCGCCTGCCGCGCCTACTTCAGGCACGCTGCATGAGCCGATGCAATCCGGACGCGACATGGAGGGCGGCGTACGCATGCGGATGCGCCAGGAAGACGATGCGCGGCGCGTGCAGCAGCCTTGAGTGATGAGTGGCACGGTGGTCGGCTGAAATACCGCCACTCGCGCGCCTCGGGGGCGTCCAGGACGACCGACCTTGACCGACTCAGTTTTGCGGGTTGAGGCGGTGCCCAGCGGGCAAGTTCGGTCGAGCATGTCTGCCAGGCGAACGTCGTTGCCGCCGCTGGGACAGGGCAGGAGCGGCCGTGCTGGCCTAACCTCACGGTTGCTGCAGGTCAAGAGCGCTCGAGGCCGCGCTTACATGGCATGTCATCTCATGTTTGCCCCAGTGCTGCCAGCGATCCGGGTGAGTCGGCCAGTGGCTTGCGGCGGCGTTGCACCATGGCGGATCGGTCTGCGTGCGTCATTGGACAGCGGTCGAACCTCTATCCGGGGCCACGCCGCAAAGAGTTGGCGACCACGAGCCCACAAAGCAAATGCACACGGTCTCAGCATTTCATTTCATTGGCGCCATCGGTGAACAGGCTCGGTGTCCGCTTCCAGTTCATCAAATTCAGAAGGTGACATGTCCGTTCCCTCAACCCGGTTGGAGTGTCTTGCCAGCACTACGCCAGGCCGCTTTACCCCTGCGGCCTGACCCGTCGAGCACATCCACCTCTGCGTCACGACGTGGGACCGCCGGGGAGGGCCGTCCGCAGCGTGAGCGGCGGGGTTATTTCCGGAAACCGAGCCGCAGCGTCTTCGCCACAGCTTGCAGCGGGCATTTGCCTGTGCCGAACTCGGCAAGCAGGCTAGAGTCGTCGGACTTGATCTCATAAGCTAACGAACGGCATCGGCTTGTAGGCATGAGGCAGATTCTTCACAAGGCCAGCTTGCGGCACGGGCGTGCCGGGCATCCTCAGCGGAAGCCGCTCTCCACGAACAGGGGAGCCCGAACACACGCCCGCAGCCCTCTTCGGCATGTCGTCCACTCGCGGTGGCGCAACATGGCCGGGGGCAACGCCGGAGTCTTCACATAGTCGTTTTAAGCAGACCCGTCTGCGACTCCCAGCGCGCGTCCAGAGCATCGCGCACGGCTGCGCCATACCGGGCATTGGGGCGCCTCTGCACTGGCGGTGGCGCTGACTTGGACAGCAGCCAAATCGAATGTTTGCGGCGGCAGCCGGTGATCGCCACGAACTCATCGAGGATGGGGCTGCGCTCCTTCCTGGCACTGGCCCGTTACCTGGCACCGACGGCCTTGACCAGCTCCTTGCGTGTTGACATGCTTACGTGCCTCTTCGCGTTAGATGCGACGACCGGAGCGTCGACAGGTAGCACACACGTGAGGCATGAAGATCAGCTCACCCGTTAGAAGATCGGCTGAGTCAATGCTGGCGGCAGTTTGCCGAGTCGCCTCACACCTCGCGGCCACGCCGTTCGATCCCGCCCCGGCCACCAACGCGTGCTTGGGCGCTTCGGCAGTCTTCATTTCCTGTCGGCGCCGTTGCCGCGGCTGATCCCATGAGCCTTCCATTGCATCCCTTCTCAAGGTCACCGATGTTCGGGTCAAACCACATCCTCGGGCCCGGCCACCACCCGTTCATACCTTGCCATGACTTCCGGCTCCACGCCCAGCCAACGCGCCACCTGCGCCGGCTCCGTGCCCCTTCGCAGCTGCCGCAAAGCAAA
>JAQGMP010000657.1 GCA_028292285.1 Variovorax sp.
GGCGTCGACCGCCATCCCGTCGGCCACGGCCTCAAGGTGATCGATCACCTCACGCACAACGTGTACCGCGGCCGCATGACCTTCTGGGCCAACTTCTACGAGAAGATCTTCAACTTCCGCGAGATCCAGTATTTCGCAACTCCCTCGCATCGTGGGCATCGATGAGTGGGCGATTGCCAAGGGCTACAACTACGGCACCATCGTCATCGATCTGGAGCGCCGCGAGCCGATCGATGTCTTTGCCGCCCGCGAAGCGACCGCAACGGCGGCCTGGCTACGCGCCCATCCATCCATCCGGATCATCGCCCGGGATCGGGCCGGGGCCTACTCCGACGCAGCGCGCACTGCACTTCCAGCGGCCACGCAGATCGCTGACCGCTGGCATCTGTTGGGCAATCTGCGAGACCAGGTCGAGAGAATGTTGAATCGACTGGGCCTTCGATGCGTCGCGCCGCGCAGCAGATCACCGTTGACGGTCCGACGTTGGGGCGTCAGGGATTACCATTAGGCACTGGCCTTCGCGGATGGCAGCGTCTAAGCGATGAACGTCGAGCCAGGCGTCTTGCGTTGTACGAGGAGGTGACGACGCTGCGCGCCGCGGGAGGCAGCATGAGAGGCATCGCTCGCCAACTGTCGGTCGACTATCAAACCGTCCGCAACTTCATCGTCAGCGGCGCGTTTCCAGAGCGTGCACGCAGGGCGCGAGGTGTCACATCGTTAGATGCCCATCGGGGCTATATCGAGGGAACGACTGGCCCAGGGCTGTCACAGCCCGAGGCGAATCTTGCAAGAGGTCCGGCAGCGCGGCTACCTCGGCAACACCGCGCTCAATGCCGGCGGCCTGGTGCTGGGCGCCGACACGGCGCCGGGCGCGGGCACCCTCAACGCGGCCGGCGGCACCACCCTTGACGCCAGCAGCGTCGTTGCGCTGAACAACGCCGTGAACCTGGGCGGCGCGATCGGCATCGGCGGCACTGCCGACATGCGCTTGAACGGGCCGGTCAACAGCGCCAGCAGCCCGACCAAGAACGGCGCGGCCACGCTGACGCTCGCAGGCGCCAACGGCTACCTCGGCGGCACCACGCTCAATGCGGGACAGCTGGTGGTCGGCAACAGCAGCTCGCTGGGTCAGGGCAACCTCACCGTCGGCGGAGCCTCCACCCTTCAGGCCGGTGCGGTCAATGCCTTCAGCGCCGCCTCCGCCCACACGGTCGCGGTGGGCGCGCCACTCGACCTCGCCGGCCACAACCAGACGGTCGCCGCCCTCACCAATGCGGGCACCGTCAACCTGTTGTCTTCGGCGCCCGGCACGACCCTCACCGTCACCGGCCCCTACGTGGGCAACAACGGCGTGCTGAAGATGGGCACGGCATTGGTCGACAGCAGCAGCCTCTCGGACCGGCTGGTCCTGAGCGGCCCGGGCGCGGTGGCCAGCGGTCACACCACGCTGCAGATCACCAATCTCGGTGGCCTGGGCGCGCAGACCACCGGCAACGGCATCGAGGTCGTCTCCGCGCGGAACGGCGCCACCAGCACCAGCACGGCATTCGCGCTCAACGGCGACCACGTCGATGCCGGTGCGTTCCAGTACCGGCTCTTCGCCGCCGATGCCAATGGCCAGGCGGGCAGCTGTTCCTCAGTACGCAGGCGCCCGCCGGTGCGACGAACCCGGCCATTCCTGCGCTGCCGGCAACACCGATGTACCGCGCCGAGGTGCCGGTGTACTCGGCGATGGCCAACGTGCTGCGCCAGGACGACCTGGCCATGCTGGGCAACCTGCACCGCCGCCTGGGCGACGAAGCCGCATCGGCTACACCTCGACCGAACTCGCGCTGGGCGCGACCTTGTCGGTGACCAAGTCGGTGAGCCTGTACGGCGAAGTGGGCAAGCTGTTCCACTTGGGCGGCAGCGATGCCCGGGTGAGGACCTCGGTGGAGGGGTCGCCGGGGGTGAGGTTCGGTTCTGATCAGTATTTGCGGTGACATTGGCGGACACGCTAATTAATGCCTGGCAGGCATAGGGCGTACGAGCAGGGAGCGGACCTCCCGCGCGGCTACGCGCGAGGAAAGCCCAAAAAATACTCGCATGCGCAGCCGACGCTGGCGTCGAGCATTGGCTCGCGCAAGGGCGTTGCATCGGCATCCATCAGCGATTGCGGTGTCGCACGCTTTGGAAGTCACCGTTCATCTGTACCCGCTCCATCTGCCGGAGGCTGATCGAATGCCCGCCCCGCGCAATTTCACGCAGTTGCTTTGCTTTATGCTCCGCGCGTTCGGAGACCTTGTGCGACGCGCCTTGACGCAGTGGCATCCAGAAACGCTGCGCGCCCAGCGAAACACGTGATCTTCAAAAAATTAACCAGCAGTCTATTGACCCGGCTGCTTCTCCTCGGCCTGTTCATGGCCATCGTGGGGACGGCGACCAGCTATTTCCAGCTCAGCCGGTTTTTGCGCGCGGACCTGACCAAGTCGGTGCAGATGCAACAGACGGCTCTGGCCAACTATATCGCCGCCGATGTGGACCATTACCTTCGTGAAAGGCTGTCGCTCTTGCAACGTCTCGCCGTGGGGCTGCCGCAGGAGCTTTTGACGCAGCCAGAACGGCTCAATGCCTGGCTGGCCGAACGCACCAAAGACAATACTGCTTTTTCGCTCGGACTGGTCGTCGCAGACGACAGAGGCAACTGGCTGGCGGGTGCCGACCAGCCCGCCGTTGGCGCGGTCGAATTCGTGGGCGCACTGGGAGGTCGAACCACGGTCGGAAAACCGCTGGCGGTCGCACACCATTTGGGCCTGCCGATCGCCGCGCCGGTGCACGACAGCACGGGGCGGGTCGTCGCGGTGCTGGTCGGTACCGCGAACCTTTCGGCCGACGGCCTGCTGGATCATTTGCAGGGCGGCCGTGTGGGAGAGACCGGCGGCATTCTGGTGGTGTCGCCGCGCGACCAGCTCTTCATCGCATCAACCGACACCACGATGTCCCTCAAGTCGACGCCGCCCGCCGGCATCAATTTGCTGCACGACCAGGCGATGCAAGGATTTCGCGGCAGCGGGACCACCCGCAATGCACAAGGCGTCGACGAGATCTCTGCGATCGCATCGGTGCCCAGCACCAGTTGGTTCGTGGTGGCGCGTTTGCCCATGGCCGAGGCACTGTCGCCTGTCGCGCGGATGCAATCGTTCATCCTGACGCAACGTGCCCCCGCCGTGCTGGCGGTGCTGTGCATGATCGGCTTGATCCTGGCCTGGCTGCTGCGCCCGTTGACGCGGGCTGCCGTTCAAGCCGAGAGGATGGCACGCGGCGAGGTCGAACTGGCGCCTATCCTCGTGGTGAGAGACGATGAGATCGGGCACTTGACCAGTGCCTTCAATCGGCTGTTGTCCAGGCTGGCCGACAACCAGGCCGAGTTGAAGCGTCTCGCCACACACGACACTTTGACAGGCTTGCCCAATCGGCAGCTGCTGGTTGATCGGCTGCAAGAGACACTGACGCCCTCCAAAGAGCAAGCTGCGCCTGTCGCGGTTCTCTATCTCGATCTCGACGGATTCAAGCAGCTCAACGACACCTTCGGTCACGAGGCTGGCGATCAGGCCCTCTGCGAAATTGCGCGCCGGCTGCTTGGTCTCGTGCGTCAGACAGACACCGTCGCCCGCATCGGTGGTGATGAGTTCGTGTTATTGACGTCTTCTCTTGAAGAGCCTGCGGAACAGGCGTTGCTGACGCTGGCTGAGCGATGCATTGCCGCGGTCGCCGAACCGCTCCAGGTGTGCGGCGTACGGGCGGTCGTCAGCGTGTCGATCGGCATTGCGGTCGCGGGCGGCGGTGCAACACCGCAATCGCTGATGGATGCCGCCGACAAGGCCATGTACGCTGCAAAGCAGAGCGGGCGCGGCCGTCACGCGGTAGCGCCCCGCGGGCGCTGATGTCGAACGGTGAGGACGCGATTCGCACGACGCGTCTCGGGCGCTCCCCGCAAAGCCTCGAATTTGAGCGCGCTCCCCCTGTCCCGTCGTGTTCGATCGCTCTTGTCGCTCTTGAACCGTCTGAAAGCTCGATCAGGTCAAGAGCGCCAGTCGTGAAGGAAATCGTCCTATCTAGTGCTCGACGAGCCGTCGCTGGGCCTGTCGCCCCAGGCCATGAAGATGGTGTTCGATGCCATCCGCGAGCTGACCGCTTTCGGTCTCTCAGGTGCTCATGGTCGAGCAAAACGCCCGACAGGCGCCGGAGTGCTGTGACTACGGAGTGGTGATCGAAACGGCGCATCCAGCAACTGTGCGTCGAGCCTCATGTCCGAGGATCGTTCGCACCGCCTGCACACCTCGCCCAGCGCATCACCATGGAGCGGACATCGCGCATGGCGCTGTAGCTGGAACAGGCGGCTGTGATACGCGGCGCTTATGCAGCTCGGGCAGAACCGAAAGAGATTGCTCGTATCGTTCGTGGCACGACCAAGGCTGTTGCGCAGGTCGCGTCGCGATATTCCCAGCAATCGCGCGACCCCTTGAACATCGACATCGGCAAGTGCGCTGCCTGGTACGGGTCGATCGAATGTCACACAACTGCGACATCACGAGATGGCCCGGCAACCGGTTCATGTGGGCGAACTTCCAGAGCATGCCGACCACTGATTCATAAGGCTGAAGCCAGGCGCGCTGGAACACGTACCCATGACGGGGAGCCAGCGTAAGTTCATCCAGCGTGAGGATCGGGAGCGTCACGTCGGAAGGCCTTCATACGCAGCTGCTATGTCAGCCAACGAGGGT
>JAQGMP010000323.1 GCA_028292285.1 Variovorax sp.
TCAAGAGGATGGCGCCTGCTTCCAGATCAAGGAGGCCACCGCCTTGGCGCGTCAAAACGCCCTCGTTGTTGATGTTATTTCCGGCGGCCGTGCTGACCAAAGCCGGTGCGCCCGGAAAGTTCGGCGAGGCTGGCAAGTCGGAGAAAGTACCGGCAGCCAGTGACAGGTACTGACCGCTGCTGACGCCCGTGAACGCAGCAGGAATGGTGATATTTTGTGCCGCGACGACGTACTGAAATTCAGTTCTGTCTACTGGCAAGGTAACGTCACGAAAGCCGGTCATCGTCAGGCTGTAGAACATTGCATCGCCTGCCCTTGGCACGAACTTCACCCCCGTGGGCAAGTCGACGCGTGCCTCGACTCCGGAGGAGGTCGCGGCCGAGGGGCCGCCAGGATTCGCGCTGAAAGGATTGTTGGCATAGTCGACCCCCGACCTCAGAAGCGTGCCCTCGAAGCCGCCGGTGAGCGTCGTAGTTGCCGGATTGGCAAAACGCAGCAGTCCAGGCTGGCTGGCCCAGCCGCCCGCGCTGTAGCTGTTTGCCACGGTCGCGCCGGTGTCGTAGACGCCAGCTTCAAGATTCAAGACGGCGCCATTCGAAATGAGACTCTGATCGACTTGAATGTTGCGGCCGGTGACCCAAATGCCGGCATGTCCGGAGTTCGTCGTCACCGCCTCATTCAGTGTCACGTCCCGGAAGCCCTGCACGAACATGGAGTCGCGCGTGCCCGACACGTCGATTGGTGCGTTGAAGTCGTTCCGGTTGGTGCCGCTCAAGCCCGAAGTGAGGGACAGATCGCCTGTGCCCAGGAACGAGACGTTGGGATTGACGAAATTGATCAAGCCCTGTTGGTTTTGCCAGCCGAAGCCGTTGTGCCAGTCTTTGTTGCTGTCATAGCCTGCAGCCGACAACGTGGTGTTCAGGTCGCTCAGCGTGCCGGCGGAGACATTGATCGTCGCTGCGTTGACGCTCAATCCGAAAGCGGCCCGATCTACATCGAGATTGACGGTATCGAACCCGTTGATGTTCAGAATTCCGGGTGCCGCGGTGTTGGCCGAAAGGGTGAAATCGGTTCGGGCGTTGGCCGCCGTTTTTCCGGAGTTCAGCGTGGTCGTGCTCGCTCCCGTGCTGCTGACGCTGCCGCCCGCGCCGAAGCGGATCGCGCCCGTTCCGGATTGCCAGCCGGAGGTTGCACCTGTCGCGGTCAAGGGACTGATCGACGCGGCATCCATCAGGACGTTGCTGCCCATCGTCGAACTCACGGCAGCATTGACGTCGATGTCGCGGCCTGCATAGGTGGACAGGGCGCCTCGCACCGCCACTGCCGCGTTAAAGCTGACGTCCTGCGCCGCCCTGAGTTCCAACGAGGTGGCGTTCACGCCGGTGCCGCCCGTGTCGCTGATCGCGGCATTGACGTTGATGTTGCGGTCGGCTTCGAGCCGCAACGTCGCGCTGCGCGCTGGATTCGCAAAGTCGATCGCGTCGACGATCGTGATGTCGCCGCTGCCGCCCGTGCCGCTGCTGGTCTTCACCGTGACGTCGGCGCTTTGCAATGCCGTCGTCAGCGTGCCGATGTTCAGGTTGGAACTGGCCGCCGGATCGTACGTGCCACCCACGGCGCCGCCGGTGTCGAGCGCATTGCTGATGGTGATGTCGCTCGGGTCGAGCAGCAGCGTGCCGCGTGCCGCCGTGTCATTGCCGCCTCGCAAGTCGGCTGTGCCGTTGAATGCGAGCGTGCCCTTGCCCGACACTTCGGCGTCGCCGCCCTTGCCGGTGCCCGCACCCTTGGCGCTCAGGTCGCCGTTGTAGCGGGTGGTGCCATCGGCCCACACCACGACACGGCCGCCGTTGCCCTGCGTCGTCGCATCGGCATTGAGCTTGACGCCCTTGTCGATATAGGTGGCTTGTGAATTGGCGATGTCGCCTTCCTTGCCCTGGAAGCCGCCGCCCACACGGATGCTGCCGCCGGCCGTGGTGCCCGACGCATTCAGCGTCGTGTTGCCGAAAAGGCCGGTGTGCGTGCCGGTCACGTCGATCTTGCCGCCCGAGCCGTCTGCGTTCGTCGCGGTCAGTGTGGCATCGTGCAGTTCAGCCGTGCCCTGGCCGATGGCCATGATGCGGATCGAACCGTCTGCATTGTTCTGCACGCCGGTGGCGCGAATGGTGCCGCTGGTGTTGATGGCCAGTGCGCCCAGGTTGTTGTTGACCGCAGCCAATTGCACTTGGGCCGCTTGCAACGCACCGGCGCTGGTCAACTCACCCGCGTCGCCCGCATGCGGCGTCACGTTGAAGGTGCCGTTCGACAGCGTCACGTCGCTTGCGGCGACGAGGTTGATGGACGAGCCGGCTTTCAATGCCGAACCGGCCGCTGCATTGAGCTTGGGCGCGATCAGCGTGATCGGGCCGCTGGCGCTTTCGATGCGGCCGAGCACGGTGATCTCACCGCCTTGCGCGCCGCTGAAATTGAGCGCACCGCCTGCCATGAAGGCGCTGTCGGCAACGTTCTGGGTGCTGGCGACAAAGCCGCCGTTCACGTTGACCAGGCCGTTGGCGCCGACGACGATGCCGTTCGGGTTGATCAAGAACACCTTGCCGTTGGCCAGCAGGCTGCCGTCGATTTGCGTCGGCAAGTTGCCCGTCACGCGATTGAGCAATGCGGCGTTGACGCCCGGCTGGTTGATCTGAACGGTCTGTCCGTTGCCGATGCCAAAACCTTGCCAGTTGATGATCGCGCGGTTGCTGGTCTGGTTGATGGTCGTGAGGTTGCCGCCACCGTTGATGGAAGCGCTCCCGTTCATGACCTGTCCGCCGAAGGGCGCCGCCATGGCACCGCTGCACAGAAGGCCGACGGCCAATGCGGTCGCGGCGACGCGAACGATGCCGCCGCCGCTTTCGGTGCTGCCGCTGGCTCCCTTGGTGTTCGACGTTGCGGTTTCGCTGACGGCGACGAACTGGCCGCGGGCCTTGCTGAAAATAACGCGATGGATGTGCTTGTTCATGATCTTGGTCTCGGAAAAATTTGGGAGATGTTTTTTTAGAAAGCGACTTGGAAGGAGCCGTTCCACAGCCACTTGCGGTCGTTGTCCATGCCGAAGTGGCGGCGTGCGATGTCGAAGCGCAAGAAGGAGTGCTTCGACGTTTCGACACGGAAGCCCACGCCATGCGAGACCAGGTTGAACTGGCTGCCAGTCTTGTTCAGGTCGGCGTTGTACTCACGCGTGGCGTTCCAACTGCGGCCGGCATCGAGGAAGGCAAGCGCGTACCAGAAGGCGGTCTGGTTGCCGATAGTGAAGCTCTGGCGCGGGCTTTGCAGTTCCAGCGAACCGGTGATGCCGGCGTCGGCCGTCAACGTGTCGTTGTAGTAGCCGCGCACGCCACCCATACCGGACAGCGTCATGCGCTCGCTGGAGATGAGGGGTTTGCGCGCAAGCTGCCCGTTGAGCGTGGCGCCGATCGACCAGTCGCCCGGCAAGGCGATGCTGCGGTTGTAGTTGCCATTCAGGCGCCAGTAGCTCGAGCTCGCACCGGTGCGCGATGCATCGAAGGTCCGGTCGTCATTGCGGTCAACCACACCACCGGGTGAGAGCGTGAGGCGTGTGTAGATCTGGCTCGCGCCCAGGCTGTCTTGCCATGCGCCGCGCCACGCCGCATAGCCTTGCAGAACCTTCGGCACGACGTTGGAGACCTGCTCCTGGTTGAAAGCGAGCGCATTGCCGATGCGCTTGTATTCGGCACCGAACGAGGTTTCGCTGGCCATGTTCTTGCCCCAGTCGAGCCAACCCGGCACCGTGAGTTGCGGCACCAGCCATTCGAGGCTTGCGATCTGGTTGTCGCCATTGGCGCGGAATGCGCCTTGCTCGAGCAACACGTCGCTCTTCGACAGGTCGAGCCGCGCGGTCAGGCGCTGCCTGTTTTCAAGCGGCATCTGGTAAGCAAGGCTGTGGTTGTGGAAGGCGCTGTAGTCGCCCGCGGTCGTGAGCGTGTAGTCGAACTCGTGGTCGAACTTGCCGAGAAAGTTGCCGACGTTGACGCCTGCGTGGTAGCGGCCCTGACCGGTCACGCGCGTACCGCCGTTGTCGGCGCCGAAGAAGTAGCGCACCGGTTTGTCGTCCGCGGTGTTGAGCACGAGGTCGGTCGTGCC
Organism: Variovorax sp.; assembly: GCA_028292285.1. GTDB lineage: Bacteria > Pseudomonadota > Gammaproteobacteria > Burkholderiales > Burkholderiaceae_C > Variovorax. Next base: position 4,141 of record JAQGMP010000323.1, read on the forward strand.
GGCTGAAGTGCCCGGCTTGAATTCCGGCACCGCGGTGTAGTGCCAGCTGCTTTGGCTGTTGAGCTGTGCCAAGTCGTCCGCGATGACCTTCAGGTCAACAGGCTGACCGGCTTGCAGCCGAACGCGGCAGGTGAAGTCGTTGGCATCGTGATACTTCTGGCCGACAGCAGTCACGTTGCCGAGCAGCGCGGGTCGCACCACCACCACGAGGATGCCGTCGCTCGTCACCTGTTCCGGGAAAAACACATCGGCGAGGTAGCGGCCTTGCTCGTTGATGAGCTTGACGACTTCCGTGACCACGCCTTGCGTCAGCGTTGCATCGACCGGACGTCCGACAAAATCGATCATGCGAGTGCGCAAAGCATCGGTCGGCAAGAGTTCAGGCGACACCGCACTCTTCACGCGCGCTGCAGCCGATTCGGTCGATGCAACTTGCGCCAGCTGGGCGCGGAGTGCCTGCACTTCGCCTGCCGACTGTGTCGACATCGTGATCGCTGGCACAGCGTCTGCGCCGGGGCGGCAAAGGTCGCGGGCGGCAGCAGCGGTGGCCGTCGGCGCGTTAGCGCCAGCGCGTTCTTGCGTTACGAAGAGCAGTCCGCGCAGCACGGGTGCTTTGCGTGCGGCTTGCGCTGCAACAGGCTCGACGGGGCTCTTCGAATCGTTGGGGACGGCTTGCGCTTGCGCGTTACCGGCACAGGCCGCGGCCAGGCTCAAGGCCAGCAGGGAAGAGGTTCCAAAAAGATGCATGATGGTTCTCGCTGAAAGTGGCCTTTGCCACGGTGTGTTACTCGACGCATTCGTGCTGCGGTGTCGCAGTGTCTGGATGTATCGACGTATCAGCGCGTGAACTAATGCGGGCTCTGTGAGGGCCGGTGAGTCATTTCACAATTGCGACGAACCTCCTGTATGCGATTGGTGACTTATCTCCGTTCTGCACCAAAGTGCCGATGCAAAAATGACCTTCATGCGCATTGCCCTTCTCGAAGACGACCCTTCTCAATTGGTTCACCTCGCCACCCCACTCGAGATGCAATTGAGAGACCGAGGCCTGCCCGTTCGCAGTGTGATGATCCAGTCCGGCCTAGCATTGCTCGAGGCAACGCGCACGGACACCTTCGATCTCATGGTGCTCGACTGGTCGGTACCGGACCTCGATGGTCTTGCGCTGTTGCGGCTCGTACGGCGTACCGGCGGACTCACGATGCCCGTCCTCATGCTCAGTTCGCGCGGGCGCGAGCAAGAGGTGAGTGCGGCCCTGGCGGAAGGGGCAGACGACTATGTGGTCAAGCCTTTTCGCCCTCATGAACTGAGTGCGCGGGTCTATCGATTGCTGGCGCCTTTCAGGACCGGCGAGAAGGAAGGATTGCAATGGGGACGATGGAAATTCAATGTCGGCGCTGCCAGCGTGCAGTACGCCGGCGCGCCCGAACCCATTGAGCTGCGCCCGTCAGAATCGAGACTGGCACTTGCGCTGTTCAGGCATTCGGGTCGCGCGGTATCGCGTGACTATCTGCTTCAAGTCTGTGGACTGGCGGACGACCTCGCGGGTTTACGCGCACTCGAAACCCGTATCTACCGTTTGCGCCAGAAACTCGGACTCAATCAGAAGAGCGACACGCGCATTCAGGCGGTCTACGGCATTGGCTATCGCCTCGATGTCGATGACTTCACTGTGACGGCAGCGCCATGAGTCGCCACCCATGGCTTGCGTTGCTGATCGTCTTGAGTGCCGCTTCCGCAGCCGCTCAACCTTCGGTCTCGGACAAGACATCCGACAAGACTTCTTCCGGTACGGTACTGAATGTCGTCGGCGCGGTGGAGCTTGTGCATGCGGGCCGCACGGAGCGCGTCAACGGTGGTGAACGGATGCTTCCCGGTGACGTGTTGTCGACCGGTTCCAGTGCCTTTGCCATGCTGCGATTCGAAGACGGAAGCCGTGCGCTCGTGCCATCCGACAGCCAGGTGCAGCTGCTGTCGGCGCAACGTCGGCACATGCGGCTCAAACTCCTTGCCGGCCGCGTCGAATCGCGCGTGATACCGCAAGCGCAACGCACTTACGAAGTTGAAACACGGCGCGGCGTGCTGGGTGTTCGCGGCACCCATTTCGTCGTGCGCGACGACGGCGACCGCATCAGCGTGGAGGTGATGCAGGGAGCCGTGTCGGCATTGACGGATGCAAGCGCCGCGCGCCCGGCCCTCGTGCGCGGCGGCTTCGGTGCCACGATGCCGGCGGACGCCGCAGCGCAAACGCGTGCGCTGTTGCCCGCTCCCGCTTTTCAGGAGCGCGAGGGCGCCCTGGTTTCACGCGACACGCGTCGACTCTCTGCTCAGCGAGTGCCGAACGCTGCGGCATATCAGCTCCAGATTGCGAGCGACGACGGCTTTGAACATCTGCTATGGGAGCTGCAAGCGGTCGACCCGGCATTCACGTTGCCGCGCCTGCCCGCCGGCTTCTATCACC
>JAQGMP010000045.1 GCA_028292285.1 Variovorax sp.
TCAAGGCGTAGTCACCGCCGATGCGGCGCGTCTCGCGAATACCGACCTGCGGCGCGATGTCGACGATCTGCGAGTGCTCGAAGCCGGGCACCTTTTCGCGCATGAAGCGAAAGTATTCGACGATCTGACGCCGGCCTTCGGTCTCGCCCGCGCTCAGTTCGCGCGCGTCGACACCGCTCATCGCGCAGCCCGCCTCGTTGCGGATCTGCGTGACGTTGGCGCGCCATTCGGTCGGGTTGATCTGCGGCCGCACGATGGCGCCCTCGCGCGGAAACTTGTAGCGGCCGGGCTCGTCGCGCAGCGCCGCATTCATCAAATCGTTGATGGCCTTGAACTCGCCGATGGCGGCCAGCGCACGCTCCGGCTCGACATGGCCGATGCGGAACATCGTCGTCGGGAACAGGCTGTTGCCGTGGCCATCGCCGACCTCGAAAGGCACGCCGGCAAAGGCTGCGACATCGGCATCGCCCGAGCAGTCGATGAAGACGTTGGCGCGGATCGCCTGCCTGCCTGATTTGGTTTCAACGACGAGCGCCGCGATGCGTGCATCGTCGCCGGCGTCTTTGATGACCGCCGCGGCCCACGCGTGGAACAGCACGTCGGCACTGGCCGCGAGCAGCATCTGGTCCGCAGCGCACTTGTATGCCGACACGTCGTACGAGCGCACGCGGATGCGGCCCTGCATGCCGTCTTGCGGTTTGTTGAGCCCGCCGAGCGCATCGATGCGCTGCATCAAATCGTCGACGACGCCGTGTACCAGTTGCTGCATCTCGCCGTTCTTCCGGCCGTAGAGGCCGGCGAAGTTGGTGACGCCGCCGGCAGTGCCCATGCCGCCGAGAAAGCCGTAGCGCTCGACCAGCAGCGTGCGCGCGCCGTGCGTCGCTGCGCTCACGGCAGCGGCCAGGCCGGCCGGCCCGCCACCGATCACGACGACGTCGTATTCGCCGAAGACCGGAAGCGCGCGGCCGGGTTCGTTCAGGGTGGTGGTCTGTACGGTCATGTGTTCCGTCATGAGCCCGGTCATTCGATCTTGATGCCGCGGGCCGTGATGATCTTCGTCATGGTCGCGCTCTCTTCCTTGATGCGCGTCTTCAGCCCTTCGGCCGAGGTGCCGACCGCCTGCCAGCCCTGGTTGAAAAGCTGGCGCCGCACGTCGGCGTTCTGCATGATTTTCGGCATCTCCTGCGCAAGCCGGTCCTGCGCGGGCTTCGACAAACTGGCGGGGCCGATGAGCGCGGTCCACACCTCGAGCTGGAAGTCCTTGACGCCCGCATCGGCCAGCGAAGGCGCTTCGGGCATCAGCACGCTGCGCCCGCTCGTCGTCAGGCCGATGACCTTCAGCTTGCCGCCTTTGGCCTGCGGCTGCGCGATGCCAGGCGGCACCAGCGCCATCTGGATCTGTCCGCCCATCATGGCGGTCACGACCTGCGGATTGCCTTGGTACGGGATGTGCTGCGGCATCAGGCCAGGCAGCTTCGCCTTGAGCAACTCCATGCCGAGATGGCCGACCGAACCGGTCCCGACCGAGCCGTAGTTCCAGGTGTCGCCGGCCTTGCGCGCGGCTTCGAAGAATGCAGCGCCATCGGGCGCCGACGTTTGCGCCACCAGCACCAGCGGCGCGGTCGCGAGCAGGCTGATGTAGCTGAAGTCCTTGCCCGGGTCGTACGGCAGCCGCGGATACAGCATCTTGGCGGAAGTGAGGTTGCCGTTGATGACCACGCCGAGCGTGTGATCGTCGGTCGCCTTGGCCACCTGATCGGTCGCGATGTTGCCCGACGCTCCTGGCTTGTTCTCGACGATCACCGGCTGGCCGAGCGCACGGCCGAGCGGCTCGGCGATGGCACGCGCCGCCATGTCGGGCGTCGATCCGCCCGGGAAGCCGACGAGGATGCGGATCGGCTTGGTCGGCCACGCGGGCGCGCCCTGCGCCGAAGCGCCGACCACCACCGTGCAAAGCCCAACGGCCATGGCCGCGAGCTGGAAGCGCCGCGAGAACAGCGGCAAGACTTTTTGTTTGGAGTGCATGTTGAAGATGAAGAGAACTGCGCGGCCCGGTGTGACCGCTCTCGGGAATAATGCCAACGATTATCCAGCGCCATCGCCCCTGGCGCTTATTCAACAGGCAGCCCCATGTCATCCATTACCCTGCGTTTTCTTGCCGAGCCCAACACCGTCAACTTCGGCGGCAAGGTGCACGGCGGCACCGTCATGAAGTGGATCGACGAGGCCGGCTATGCGTGCGCCACCAGCTGGGCCAAACGCTATTGCGTGACCGCTTTCATCGGCAGCATCCGCTTTCATCACCCCATCATGATCGGCGACCTGGTCGAGGTCGAGGCCCGCCTCGCCTACACCGGCACGACCAGCATGAACATTTCGGTCGAAGTGCGCAGCGGCGACATGAAGGGCGGGGAGATGACCAAGACCACGGAGTGTCTGGTGGTGTTCGTGTCGGTCGACTCGCACGGCCGGCCGATGCCGGTCGAGGCGTTTACGCCGAGCACGCCGGGTGAGGCCGCGCTGGCGGAGCGTGCGAAGTCGCATCTGGAGGCGGCGCGGGCTGCGGCGAATCCGAAGATCTAGCCAGGCGCGGAAAGGGAAGCTGCGCGGGCAGCGTGGGGGGTCAGGGAACGAGGCGGCTTTGGCCGTTCTCGAACCAATGTGTTTCAAAGCCGTTTTTGAGCAATACGACCTTCGTCGCCCCCGGAGTCTCAAGACTCAGCCGGCCGACATATTTGGCCAACGTGCCCTCGTCTTCGCTCAACAGGTGGGTGATGTTTTCGCACTGGCACTGTGCGATGAGTTTGAAATCATCCTTGACTCGCACGCGATCGTCACCCGCATCCCGAACGACCGCGCGCAACAAGAGACCGCAGGCCATGGCGTGATCCACGTTGAATGGGAGCACGACAAAATTACGGAGCGGCAGGTCGTTGATCGCCTGCCGCACCTGGAACTCGGAAATGGCGATCGTCGAAAGAAACATCGGCACTTGCCGTTGAATGCATTCCCTGTAGTAGCGCTGGGCAGCGCCATGATGCTCGCGGGCCGGATCGCTGAACGAAATTAAAAAACTCGTATCGAGCAAGACGCTGTTCAATCCGGTCCTCCGCGCAACTCATCTACCCACGACGTCGCATCGGGCACGTCCTTCCAAGCTTGCGCACCGCGCCGGGTCAATCGCGCAAGCTCTTCTTCGTCGACGCTCGGTGCGTATTCGACGAACTCGACCAGCCGGGCGTCTCGCAATTCGCGGGTGAGAACGTTGTACTGCGCCCTGACACGGAGCATCGCCATTTTGTACAAACGATTGACCGTCTCGTTGCGAAGAAGATCCCGGTCGGTCGACACGGTGAGCGACGTGCCGTCGGGCAGCCGGACGTGCGCGTTGACTTTGACTGAGCCGCCCAGATCCTGAATTTCACCCCGAACGTATCGCTCCACCTGCACCCATTGGTCCGCATCGTCTGCACGATAGTCACTGTCGGAACTCACGAGCACCGGCCGCTGCAAAAACGGCGCAGCAATTCGAAAGGAGATTCCTGCCGTCTTGCGTGCAATCTTTTGCCAGCGCTCGACGACCTCGCGGCGCTTGCGATCGACGGCGTCGAGCAACTCGGTTTGAAGCAACGTCTGCAAATCATGGAACAGCACGGGCGCGAGGGCGATCGGTGCCGTCTGGATGGCGAGCGAACCTTCAATGACCGCCACCTCCAGTTGCGCCGTGTCGACCTCTTTGGTGTCACCCCGCAAAAACTGGGAAACGTCTGCAGAAAATTCGGCCAGGACGCTCAAACGCACGCGTGCAGGCGTCGCCTCGTACCCGGCCGAGCGGTCTACGAGTGCGATGGTGATACGATGAGCTTCCATCCGATTCA
>JAQGMP010000082.1 GCA_028292285.1 Variovorax sp.
TTGCGTCTGGATGTAACTAAAATGGATTACATGAACGACGATACCGATACCAACTTCGGCTGGTGGACCGACAAGCCCGAACGTGCCACGCGCACCGCTGCGCTCGCGGAAAGCCGGCGTGCCTACCGAAACAGCGGCAACGCGCGCATCTGGATCCATGCCGCGCTGATCATTGCCTTGATGGTCGCTTTCGGCATGTCGATCGTCTCCTTGGCAACCCGCTGATCACACCATGGCCAAATCAGGAAAAAACAGCCGCTCCGGCAACGAAACAGGCTTTGCCGATCTGGGCAAAGCCGATGGGAGCAAAGAGCCCGCGCGCCGCCTCTCGTGGCTCTGGATCGCACCTGCGGTCGTCGCCGTACTGGTGGTCCTCGCGGTGGTCGTCCTCCGCTGATCCGCTCAAAGCCGCCGGCGCTCAGCGTTCGATCGTCTTGTTCCAGCGCGCGTTCCAGGCGGGACGGTTCGCGTTGATGCTCTCCCAGTCGACGGTGATGGCGTTCTTCATGTAGCCGTTGATCGCGGCCACCTGCGCCACGCCTTCCCCGACGGCCGGCGCCTTCGGATTGGTCGGGATCTGGCTGCCGTACTGCAGCACGTTGGCCTGGGCCAGCGGCGTCAGCAGGAATTCGGCGAGCTTTTGCGCGAGCTCGGGTTCGCTGTTGTTGGCGATCACGCACTGGCCGACCATCAGCACCACCGAGCCCTCTTTCGGGTTCGCGTACTCAACCGGAATGCCTTTGACCTTGAGCGCCGCCACGGCGGTCGGCGTCAGCGGGAAGATGGCGGCTTCATTGGTCTGCACCATCTCCGAGATTTTGGCCGAGCTCGGGATGTACTCCAGCACGTTCGGGCCGATGGTGGTGGGCCAGGCCTTGAAGCCGGGTTCGACGTTCTTGTCGTTGCCGCCCTGGATCCGGTTGAACATCAGAAAGCCGTGCAGGCCGAAAGACGATGCCGACACCGACTGGAACACGACCTTGCCCTTGAACTTCGGGTCGGCCAGATCCATCCACGAGGTCGGCGCGGCCCAGCCCTTTTCCTTGAACATCTTGGCGTTGTAGGCAAGGCCCGTCACGCCCAGACTCACGCCGCTGGCCATGTCGCCCTTGAAGCGCGCAGCAGGGTAGATGTCGTTGAGCGCGGCGCTGGGTCGCTGCTTCTCGCAGAGCCCCATGCCGATGGCGCGCACCATGATGCCGTCGTCCAGAAACATGACGTGCATCTGCGGCCTTTCCTTGTTGGCCTGCGCCTTGGCCAGGATGTCCGACGAGGTGCCCGGCACCACCACGACCTTGGCGCCGTAGAGCTTTTCAAACGCGGGGAAGACGTATTGCGAGTACGCCTTTTCCATCGTGCCGCCGTTCATGCCGATGTAGATCGTCTTGGTCTGCGCGCTTGCCACGCTGCATGTGGCAAGAGCAGCCGCCGCGGCCACGGTAAAGAGCGCGCGGCGCACGGCGATGGGCTGCTGGGTGGAGCGGGAGGGTCGGCTGGGGCGGAACTTGGGCTTTCCTTTCGGGGGTGTGAACTTACAAGGCAAGAACTTGGGCAACAACCGGCGTTGCCTCCGGTACGGATGAAAAACGGTCGATCGCAAAAGCGTCGATGGGTGTACGGGTGCGGCCGTCGCGCGCCAGATCGGCGAGCACTTCGCCGGCGGCCGGACCGATCTGGAAGCCTCCGCCCGAAAAGCCGAAGCCATGAAAGAGGCCCGGCGTCGTGCGGCTCGCGCCGATCACCGGCTGGCGGTCGGGCAGATAGCCTTCGGTGCCGCCCCAGGTGCGGATGAAGTGCGCATGGCGCAGCATCGGCAGCAGCTCGATCGCCTGTCTCGACAGCGTGGCGATCGTGTCGCGATCGGAGCGCGAGCGGTCGGCGTCGAGCATGCGGCCGGGTCCGCCGCCCAGCACCAGATTGCCCCGCGCGACCTGGCGGCAATACACGCCGCCGCCCTCCACGCCCAGGCTCCAGCGCATGAAGAACGGCAGCGGCTCGGTGACCGCCATGGCGGGGCTGCGCGAAACCAGCGGCACGGTGTCGCCGAACTGTTGTGCGATGGTGCCGGCCCAGGCTCCGGCGCAATTGAGCAATACCTGCGCTTCGACTTCGACGGCATCGCCCGATGGCAGATGCAAGGCACGCAAGTGAAAGCGCTGGCCGTCGTGCGCGATTTCGTCGACGCGCGTGCGTTCGTGGATCACCGCGCCGGCACGCCGCGCCGCCATCGCGAAAGCGGGCGACACCAGCCGCGGATTGGCCTGGCCGTCTTCGGCACAGAGCGATCCGCCGACCGCCTTGCCGCCGAGCCACGGACACTGCGCGCGCAGCGTGGCGCCCGACAGGATCTCGATGCCCAGGTCGAAGCCGCGCGCCTTGTCGCGATAGCTTTCGAGCGCTGCCAGGTCGGCCTCGCTGCGCGCGATCTTGAAGTGGCCGGAGCGCACATATTCGCCGTCGGTGCCGATCAGTTCGGGCAAACGACCCCACATTTCATGCGCGCGCTGCGCCAATGGCAACTGGCTGAGCAGCCGGCCCTGGCGGCGCACGCCGCCGTAGTTGACGCCGCTGGAACGCGATCCGCACAAATCGCGCTCCAGCAGCACCACGCCGAGCCCCATGCGGCGCAGCGCGAGTGCGGCCGAACTGCCGACGATGCCGCCGCCGACGATGGCCACATCCGTGACGATACGCTGCGTCATGCGCCGGCTCCTTCATTCGCAACCTGCGTCTGATGAATCAGCTGAATCGGGATCGGTTTGATGGGCGCCTGTCCGCGCAAGCGCCCGACCTGCTGCACCGGCACGCCCACCGCGTGCGCCAGGATCTCCGCCGCCGCCACGCCGCACATGCGGCCCTGGCAGCGACCCATGCCGACGCGGCTCAAGGCCTTGAGGCGATTGAGTTCGCCGGCACCGCTCTCCGCGATGGTCTGGCGCAACTCGCCTGCCGTCACGTTCTCGCATCGGCACACCACGAGTTCGTCGGGTGCGTGCGCCGCCCAGTCTTGCGGAAACGGAAAGGCGCGTTCTAGGCCTTCGCGAAAACTCGTCGACTTCGCGAGCTTGTGTTCGAGGCGGCGCGCGCGGTCGGCGTCGATGCGCACGCCCTCGTCGGCAAGCAATGTCAACGCCGCGAGTTCACCGGCCCACTCCGCGGCATCGGCGCCCATGATGCCGGCGCCGTCGCCAGCGAGGTACACGC
>JAQGMP010000117.1 GCA_028292285.1 Variovorax sp.
GACCGGCGCGGACGGGCCCGGCGGCAGCCAGGCGACCTCGGCCGCCGGACGCGGCTTGCCGATGGGCGCGGTCGCCTTGCCGACCTTGATGGCCGCCATGTCGGCCTCGCTCGGGTACTGGTTCATCAGCCAGTAGTCGAACACCCGGCGGCCGATCGGCGCGGCCGCCCCGGCGCCCCAGCCTGCGTTTTCCACCACCACGGCCAGCGCGATGCGCGGGTTGTCGGCTGGCGCGAAGGCCATGAACAGCGCGTGGTCACGTTTGTATTCGTCGAGCGAGCGCGCGTTGTATTTGGTGTTCTGCGCCTGCGTCACGGCCTGCGCCGTGCCGGTCTTGCCCGCCGCGACGTAGCCAGCGCCGGCGAACACGCTGCGCGCCGTGCCGGCCGAAATCACCGCCATCAAGCCATCGCGCACGACCGACACGTTGGCAGCGCTGAAGCCAAGGTTGATGGCGGGCGGCTGCGCCACCGGCGTCATCTGGCCGGTGACGGTGTCGCGCGTGCCCAGCACCAGGTGTGGCTGGTGCTTGATGCCGCCGTCGGCCACGATCGATGTCGCCTGCGCCAGCTGCAGCATGGTGAAGCTGTTGTAGCCCTGGCCGATGCCGAGCGAAATCGTTTCGCCGGCGTACCACTTCTTGGCTTCGGGCCGCTTGTAGGCGTTGCGCTTCCATTCCTGGCTGGGCAGCACACCGCGCAATTCACCGCCGAGGTCGATGCCGGTGATCTGGCCGAAACCCAGCGGCTTCATGAAGTCATGGATCAGGTCGACGCCCATCTCGTTGGCGAGCGAATAGAAGTAGATGTTGCTCGACAGCTGGATGGCACGGCGCATGTCGACGCCGCCCAGGTTGCCTTCGGGGCTGCCGAAGCGGTGTCCGGCAAAGTTGTAGTAGCCCGGGTCGTTGACGACCACGCTCGGTCCGCGCTTGCCGGTTTGCAGCGCGGCCAGCGCCATGAAGGGCTTGTAGGTCGAGCCGGGCGGATAGGTGCCGCGCAGCGCGCGGTTCAAGAGCGGCTTGTCGAGCGACTCGCTCAGTTCTTTCCAGCTCTCGGTGTCGATGCCTTCGACGAAGAGATTGGGGTCGAAGGTCGGCTTGCTGACGAAGGCCAGCACTTCACCGGTCTTGGGGTCGATCGCCACCAGCGCGCCGCGCCGGTCGCCGAACATGTCTTCGACCATCTTCTGCAGCTTGATGTCGAGCGCCAGCATCACCGTATTGCCGGGCGTGGCTGGGTGCCCTGCCAGGCGCCGCACCGCGCGGCCGCCAGCAGAGGTTTCCATTTGCTCGACGCCGGTCAAGCCGTGCAGTTCTTTCTCGTAGCTTTGCTCGACGCCGAGCTTGCCGATGTATTCGGTGCCTTTGTAGTTGGCGAAGTCTTCGTCTTCCCAATCTTCCATCGCCGCTTTTTCGGTCTGGTTGATGCGGCCGATGTAGCCGAGCACGTGGCTCGCGATCTCGCCGTTGGGATAGTTGCGGAACAGGCGCGCCTTGATCTCGACGCCCGGAAAGCGATAGCGCTGCGCCGCGAAACGCGCCACTTCTTCGTCGCTCAGGCGGGTGCGGATCGGCACCGAATCGAAGCTGCGCGAGTCTTCGCGCAGGCGCTTGAAACGGCGGCGGTCGCGCGGCGTGACGTCGACCACCTCGGCCAGACCATCGATCGTCGCGTCGACATCGAGCGCCTTCGACGGCGTGATTTCCAGCGTGTAGGCCGAGTAGTTCGACGCCAGGATGATGCCGTTGCGGTCGAGGATGAGCCCGCGATTGGGCACTACCGGCACCACCGCCGTGCGGTTGTTTTCGGCCTGCTCGGCAAGGTCTTCATGGCGCACCACCTGCAGGTACACGAGCCGCATGCACAGCAGGCCGAAGGCCACCAGCACCGCGAGCCCGGTAACGATGACGCGGCGCTTGAAGCGCGCGACCTCGGCAGCGACGTTGCGTATTTCGGTCATGGGGCGAATGAGCTTAGGCGGGTTGCCACGTCAGGGCAAATCGATGGCCATCGAATGCGGTGGAGCGTTGCTCACAACGGACGGTTGGCATCGGGCTCCGGCGTGCGCTTTTGGGGCGCCAGCAGCAGCACGCTCGCCAGCGGCCAGAGCAAGGTCTCGATGACCGGCGACGCCAGCAAGACCCATCCCGGAAACACGCCGCCGCCGATCATCCGGATGGCCAGTTCGATCACGTGCGACAGCGCGAAGAGCGGCAGCACCTGCAGTGCCTGCGACGCCACCGGATACCAGAGCAGCCGCCGATGGATGGCGATCGCGAAGTAGCCGAGCGTGGTGTACGACAGCGCATGCTGGCCGAGCATGGCCGACTGATGCACGTCCATCACCAGCCCGAAAGCGAAGGCGACGCCGATGCCTATGCGCGTTGGCTGATGCACGCTCCAGAAGACGATCGCCAGCGCCAGCAGGTCGGGCGTCCAGGCCGCGCGGCCCACCGGAATCATGTTGAGCAGCAGCGCCACGAACAGGCTGGCCCACATGAAGAGCGGACTCAGGGGGAGCAGCAACTGCTGCTGGCCAGGTCGCATGATCATGGCTGGCGTTCCTTCGGTTTGGGCTTGGCCGCCGGTTTTTTGTCCGCGGCCTTTTCAGCGGCCTTGTCGGCTTTGTCGGCCTTTTTCTTTGCAGCAGCCGCGGCGGCGGGCGCTGCGGACGGCGCCGGCTTGGGCGGTGTGTTGGCGCCGGTCGGTGCCAGCACCAGCACGTAGCGCGCGGCGTTTACATGAGCCAAAGGTATGCAGTGAATTCGCGCAAAGGCCGAGTCGGCACGCCGTTCGATCCGGTCGATCTTCGCGACCGGCAAGCCCGCCGGATAGACGCCGTCGACGCCGCTGGTCGACAGCAGATCGCCCTCTTGCAAGTCCGAGTTCGCGGCCATGAAGCGCAGTTCGAGCCCGCCGCCATGCGCATTGGCATCGCCGAAGGCCACGCTGCGCGCGCCAGTGCGGGTGTTCTGCACCGGGATGGCCAGGTCGCGGTCGATCACCAGCGTGATCTCGCTCGTGAAAGGCTGCACCTGCGTGACTTGCCCCAGCACACCGTGCTCGTCGATGACCGGTGAACCGGCGGCGATGCCGTGCGTCATGCCCTGGTCGATCACGATCTTGCGGGTGTAGGGGTCGGCAGCGTCGTAGAGCACTTCGGCGGCGCGCGATGGGGTCGGTGTGCTTTCGCGCAAGTCGAGCAACGACCGCAGCCGGGCGTTCTCTTGCAGCAAGGTATCGGATTGGCTCGCGCGTTCGGCCTGCACCGCCAGCGCCTTGCGCGCATCGGACTCGCCGCTCTGCGCCGTTTGCAGGTCTTCGAGGTAACGGCCGCCGCCCACCACCACCTGCACCGGCTTCAGCGCCAGCCACTGCACCGGATACAGCACCGCGCCGATGGCCGCGCGCAGCGGCTGCACGATGTTGAACCGTGCATCGGCCACCATCAGGAACAGCGCGAGCGCGCTGAAGAAGACCAGCTTGCTCAGCGCCGACGGCCCCTGGTTGAAGAGGGGCGGCGCGGTGCGATCAAGGGTACCGAGCGGCATGGCGCTTTATGCCACGAGTGGCTGCGGCCACAACATCACTCGCTCGTGAAGATGCTGCCTAGACGGTCCATTCGCTCCAGCGCGATGCCGCAACCGCGTACCACGCAGGTCAACGGGTCTTCTGCGACCAGCACCGGCAGGCCGGTTTCTTCGGCCAGCAAGCGATCGAGATCGCGCAACAGCGCGCCGCCGCCGGTCAACATCATGCCGCGCTCGGCGATGTCGGCACCCAGTTCGGGCGGGGTTTGTTCCAGCGCGTTCTTCACGGCCGAGACGATGTTGTTGAGCGGATCGGTCAGTGCTTCCAGCACTTCGTTGCTGCTGATGGTGAAGCTGCGCGGCACGCCTTCGGACAGGTTGCGGCCCTTGACTTCCATCTCCTTGACCTCGGAGCCGGGGAAGGCCGAGCCGATGGTCTTCTTGATGACTTCGGCCGTCGGCTCGCCGATCAGCATGCCGTAGTTGCGGCGAATGTAATTGATGATGGCCTCGTCGAA
>JAQGMP010000125.1 GCA_028292285.1 Variovorax sp.
TGCACATCGTCGCGGTACGGAGACACCAGCCCAAGGCGCTGCACACCCGTAGCCATCAGCACTTCGTTCAACGCCAGCACCGACGTGCAGGCCAGCGCGCCGGTCTCGCGTTCGATGGCCGCGCACAGGCTGCGGTCGGACTCGAACCCGAGCCAGCCCGACGACGTGCCGTTCCAGCCGATGACCTGGCAGCGCGCATGCGAGAGCAGTTCGGCGGCGGCGAGAATTTCGCGGTTGTCGAACTGCGCCAGCGCACCGGCCGACAGCGCGATCTCGGTCACCCGAAAGCGGCCGAAATGCGCGCTCACCTCCGGCAGATCCGCCAGCAAGGCGGCCGTGACCGGCTCGAGCACGGTATTGGACGAAGGGGTCAGCATTCCCAGGAGTGCGCGCGCCGTCATCTTGATTTCTCCATTCATGAGCGAGGGATGAACGCCAGAACCGTGCCAGTACAAGATGGATTGGATACGATCGGCAAGCCATTTTGTATGCATTGCGTCGAAGCGATGCGCGCACGATCCTTGCATTTGCCTCGACGACGCCCACGCACCCTCCGATGACCAAGCCGAAATCCCCTGCCGCCAAAGACGCGTCGCCCGCCCCGCGCGCGGTGGCGCGGCAGGCCGACATCCACCAGAGCATCTACGACGCGATCGTGGAGCACCGCTTGCTGCCCGGCACCAAGCTGTCGGAAGAGCGCGTGGCAGAGCTCTTCGCGGTCAGCCGCACGCAGGTGCGCGGCGCGTTGCAGCGGCTTGCGGTCGAACAGCTGATCACACTCATACCCAATCGCGGCGCCTTCGTCACGACGCCCAGCGCCGAGGAAGCGCACGACGTGCTGTCGGTGCGGCGCACGCTGGAGCCGGCCGCGGTGGTACGGCTGATCGAACGCATCGCTGCAGGCAAGGCGCCGACCGCCATCAGGCAGCTTCGGGCGCTGGTCAAGCGCGAGCAGCAGGCGCATGCGCGCGACGATCGCCGCCAGGCCGTGCGCTTGTCGGGTGACTTTCATGTGCTGCTGGCCGAGGTGTCGGGCAGCAGCATCCTGGCGCGGCTGATGCGCGAGCTCACGCCCCTCACCTGCCTGGCGATCCTGACCTTCGAGGCGCCGACGGCAGTCGCCTGCCCGAACGACGAGCACGCGCTGCTGATCGACGCCATCGAGGCCGGCGATGCCGACGGTGCATCGCAACTGATGATCGACCACCTCAACCACATCGAAGGCGCGCTCAAGCTCGACGCCCAAGAGGTGCAGGAAGTCGACCTGGCCGAAGTGCTGTTCGGCTGAACAAGCGCGCCGATTTCGGTTTGCCGCCAGCGGTGGCGAGCGTGCTTTAAGCCATCAGCGGAGAGAACGGCCCCACGCCCAGCGCCTGCTCGGCATGCCAGCCGAGTTGCAGCACCAGCGCATCGGCGAAGCGCGGGCCGGCGATCTGCAATCCGACCGGCAGACCATTGCGCCCGGTGCCGCAAGGCAGCGACATCGCAGGCACCCCGCCGTAGTTGAAGAGCGGCGTGAATGCCGCATGGCCGCGCGGCCCGGCCGGCAAGCCACCGATGGTCAACGGGCCGAGGCTGCCGAGCGGCCACGCCTCGACCGGGCTCACGGGACACAGCAGCGCGTCGCAGTCTGCGAAGAAGCGCGTGAAGCTCGCATGGAATTCTTCGCGAAGCTTCATCATTTCCGTCACGCGCGCGCCCGAAACGGCAAAGCCGAGTTCGATCTGTGCGCCGATGTCGGGATCGATGTCGTTCGGCGCCTTGCGCCATGCCGCGCCGTAGCGCTGCGCCAACGCCGCCTGCTGCAACGCGATGAGCGGGTATTCGCGCGCCTCGGGCGGCCAGACGGGGTCGGCCCGCTCGATCTGCCAGCCGGCTTTTCGGAGCGTCTCGATGGCCGCTTCGAGCGTGGCCAGCACGTCGGCATCGATGGCGAGGTCGCACCCCAATTGCGGTGACCAGCCGATGCGCAGCTTTTGCAATGGCTGCTTCAACGAACTCATGGCATCGGGCATTGCGAAAGTCGGACACGACAGCGTGTCGGCCGCATCCCATGCCGTGAGCGCGTCGAGCATGAAGGCGACGTCTTCGACGTTGCGGCCGATCTGCCCGACGACCGACAGCAGATGGTTGGGGTCGTCGAAGCCCCAAGGATTGGGCACGCGGCCTAGCGTCGGCTTCATGCCGACCAGCCCGGTATGCGCTGCCGGTCGCCGCACCGAGCCGCCCGCGTCCGTCGCCAGCGCGAGCGGGCCGATGCCGGAAGCGACAGCAGCCACCGCACCGCCGGACGAACCGCCCGGCGTCCGTTGCAAGTCCCAGGGGTTCTTCGTTTCGCCGTGCAGCGGTGTCGCGGTGATGCCCTTGCAAGCGAACTCCGAACAATTGGTCACGCCCAACGGCACCGCGCCGAGCTGCCGCAGCCGCGCCACGCACCACGAGTCGCGCGGCGCCACGAAATCGGCGAACAGCTTCGAGCCGAAAGTGGCGGGCCGGCCGCCGAGCCAGAGGTTGTCTTTGACGGTGAACGGCACGCCCGCGAGCGGCAACGCTTCGCCAGCGGCCACGCGCGCATCGACATCGCGCGCCGCCGCGAGCGGCACGCCGGCATCGAAGTCGGCGAAAGCGTTCAGCAGCGGTTCGAGCTTGCCGACGCGCTCGCACATCGAATGCGCGACCTCGGTCGCCGACACGCGCCGGGCCGTGACTTCATCGGCCAGGTGCCGCGCGGTCCATCGGTGTAAATCGTTGTTCATCGCTTGTTCATCGCAATTTCCTCGAACGCTTTGGATTTCGAATGTATGCACCACCGCATTCATTTTGTATCCAATCTGGTGCAGCATTGTTGCCCCGGGCACCGTGTTGCGCCGCCCTTGCAGCAGGCCTCGGCCATCCCATGCAAGACCGGTTCCAGCTTTTCCCTCGAAGAACAGATTGGATACAACTTTTCGCCGATGCTGGCACAGCGTTTGCATAGCCAGTCGCATGGAATCGAC
>JAQGMP010000184.1 GCA_028292285.1 Variovorax sp.
ACATCATGAACATCGCCAAGCAGGTCACCAACGGCGCGCAGCCGATGGGCGCCGTCATCGCCAGGACCGAGATCTACGACACCTTCATGGATGCGGGCGGGCTGGAATACATGATTGAATTTCCGCACGGCTACACCTACTCGGCGCACCCGGTGGCGTGCGCTGCCGGCATCGCTGCGCTCGACGTGCTGAAGTCAGAAGACATGGTCGGCCGCGTGCAAACGCTGGCGCCGCATTTCGAGAACGCGGTGCACAGCCTGAAGGGCAGCAAGCACGTGCTGGACATCCGCAACTATGGCCTGGCCGCGGGCATCACGCTGGCCGCGCTGCCGGGCGAGCCGGCGCGTCGGCCTTACGAAGTCGCGATGGCCTGCTGGAAGAAAGGCTTCTACGTGCGCTACGGCGGCGACACCATTCAGCTCGCGCCGGCCTTCGTCGCCGAACCGGCAGAGATCGACCGCATGATCGATGCGCTGGGCGACTCGCTGGCCGAGACGCTGTAGCTTCAGATGATTTGACCGATACCGGCCGAGGCGCCGAGCATCAGGCCTCGCCGTGAAGACCGCGCCGGCATACCCCCTGGCCTCGGCGCGCATAGCTGCTCGTCAGCATCTTCTACTGATGCCCGTCGGGCTCGTTCCAGTACAGCATGCGGCCGCCGATATGCGACGGCACGATGGTGTGATCGAGTTCGATCATCGCGTTGCTCCTTCGATGGTTCCTCGTGGCTCCCTGTGATTCCTCATGACTCCCCGGTGAGTTCCTGTTGGTCTCCGTCAGTCAGCCCCGGGCCGCCACACGCGGCCCAGCGCCGCCAGCTTGCCCCTGAACCCCAGCCGATCGTTCGACAGCGCATCGATGAAGTCGGACAAACGCTGCGACTTGACCATCGTGTAGATCGTCAGCCAGGTCGTCGCGACGAACACCACGCCGAACCACAACGCCTTTTGCCACAACGGCGCATCGGCCTCGGCCAGCAGATTCATGCCCAGGAAGCCGGTCGTGATGGTGCCGATCAAACCGAACAAGGTGACGACCGTCAGCCGCACGACGGTGTTGGCCTGGCGCCGCAGGCTGTCCGCGTCGAGGTAGGTGTTCATGTCGGCGATGCGCACGCGCACCTCGTCGTACAGCGGGTCGAGCCCAAGGTGCGTGGTGCACAGATGCGACAGTGCGCGCACCTGCGCCTGCTCGGAAATTTCGTGGAACCAGTAGCGATGCGTGAAGCGCAGGAAGCGCTCGAAGCTGCCACGGATCGACCGCTTGAATCGTTTCACGCTCGGCGTGCTGCGAATGTCCATGGCCTTCAGCGCTTCGACCAGCTGATCGGAAAACATCAGCAGCGACGCTTTCTGAAAATGCGCGATCAGGAACAGCAGAAAGTGCTGGTGCCGAAACTGCGCGAGCACGCCGCGGTCGCGGCAGCCGAAAAACTCGGAGCGCGCATCGCCGACGACGATGAGCGCATGGCCGTTGCACAGGTAGCGCGTGTTGGGGGCGGCGCCGGTGTCGGCCCAGAAGCGGTCGTAGCAGTAGCGCGACTCGAAGTCTTCGAGATGCTGTTCGGCATAGGGCAGGGTGGCATCGGTGGCGGCCGCACCGGTGACGAGGCCGAGCCGGATGAAGTCGTTGCGCGTCAGCCGCCGCGGGTCGTCGAGCGACAGGTACGCCATCACCGGCATGCGGTAGTACTCGATCTGCCGATAGCGCAGCGTGCCGGCTTCTTCGGAATGGTCGCTTACCAGCGGCTGCATCAGAAAGGCCCAGTGCGCCGAGATGCGTGGGGCGCGGTGCTGCGCGACGTGTTCCAGGAAGGCATCTTGCTGCTGCGCGTCGGAGCGCGCCAGCACGCTGCCGTCGGCCGCCAGCCACTCGACGCTGGTCATGCAGTGCAGGGCGGCGCCATCGGCGTCCCAACCGGCTGGATAGGCGCGGCCGAAGCGGTACAGCAGCTCTTGCGCCTGGCCGAGGCTCAGGTTGTCGACGCCGACTTCGAGGTTGAGCAAGACCACGTCGATGTCGAAGAAGAAGTACAGGTCGCAGTGGACGACCTCGAGCGTGATCGGTGCGTCGCCGGGCCGTGCGACGACGCGCACGCTGGCGACGTCGCGGCGCCGAAAAATTCGCATCGGCGAGTCGCTTTCGCGCTGGTCGTGATGCGATGGTGCGGCTTGCCCGCCGCCGCTGCTCGTGCCGGCGCGAGCGCGGCCTTCGCCATACAGAAAGCGCTGCACGTACGGCAAGAAGCTGACGAACTCGTTGTAGTGCCGCTCGTGGAACCGGCTGCTGTCGCCGGTGTACTCGTCGACCTCTTCGCGCCACGGCGAAGCATCACCCATGTCGCGCAACACCTGCCAGGGCCCGGCGCCGCTGCGCCGCATCTCTTCGGTCGGCATCAGGCGCACCGGCCACAGCAACGCCTGGCGAAAGTGCTGCACGGCCGGCGCATCCACGCTGGGGGCTGCTGCTTCTATGAGTGTTGGATTCAGCATGCGGCCAGTGTAGGCATCGGCGGTCACTAGGGGAATCCCTGATGCTTCTCTGAAACCGGTTTCATACAATCCACTTCCGTTGAAACGAAACCCGCTGTGCGCGGGCCGCACGAGTGAACTATCAATTCCAGTTCGACGCAGTCTTCGCGGCATGGCCGTTGCTGCTCAAGGGCACCTGGATCACCATCCAGCTGTCGCTGATCGCCACCGTGCTCGGGCTGCTGGTCGCGATCTTTTGTGCCTGGGGCAAGACGTCGGGACCGGGCTGGCTGCGCTTCGTGATCAACGCATACATCGAGGTCATCCGGAACACGCCGTTCCTGGTGCAGCTGTTCTTTTTCTTCTTCGCGTTGCCGGCCATCGGGCTGCGCTGGTCGCCGCAAACGGCCGCGCTGGTGGCGATGGTGGTCAACCTCGGCGCTTACGCGACGGAGATCATCCGTGCTGGCATCGAGTCGATTCCCAAGGGGCAGATCGAGGCGGGCCGCGCGCTCAACCTGAAGGCGTGGGAGATTTTTCGCTTCGTGATCATCAAGCCGGCGCTGAAGGCGATCTACCCGGCGCTCACCAGCCAGTTCATCCTGCTGATGCTGAGTTCGGCCGTGGTGTCGGTGATCTCTGCCGACGACCTCACCTCGGTTGCTGCCAACCTGCAGTCGCAGACGTTTCGCAGCTTCGAGATCTACATCGTCGTCGCTGCCATCTACCTGCTGCTGGCGCTCGCTTTCTCGGCGTTGTTCAAGCTGATCTATCAGCGCACCCTTAACTATCCGGACCGCCGGTAAGGCAAGGGCAACAACGTCATGCGTACCTTCGGTTTTCCCGAGTTCATGTTCATTCTCGAGGCGGCGCGCTGGACGCTCGCCTTGTCGCTCATCGCCTTTGTCGGCGGCGCCATCCTGGGTTTGATCATCGCGTTGATGCGCACATCCGATTCAATGGCTGCTCGTCGCGTGTCGACGGTGTTCATCCAGATTTTCCAGGGCACGCCGCTGCTGTTGCAACTCTTTTTGATCTTCTTCGGCGCGCCGGTGTTCGGCCTGGACATCAACCCGTGGATCGCCGCGGGTGCCGCACTGATCCTGAACAGCGCCGCCTTCCTCGGCGAGATCTGGCGCGGCTGCATCGAGGCGGTGCCGGCTGGTCAGCGCGAAGCGGCCGAAGCGTTGAGCCTCAAGTACGGCGCCCGCATGCGCGACGTCGTGCTGCCGCAGGCTTTCAAGATCGCGCTGGCGCCGACCGTCGGCTACCTCGTGCAGATCATCAAGGGCACGTCGCTGGCGGCCATCATCGGCTTCACCGAGATCACGCGCGCCGGCCA
>JAQGMP010000200.1 GCA_028292285.1 Variovorax sp.
AGGCCGCATCCGAATCGGCATAGCGGCCGCGCACGCGGAGGATGGTCGCCAGCGTGAGCCAGCCTTGCGCGTTCGACGGGTCGGCGGCAAGCGCGAGCTTGAGCGTGCGCTCGGAACCATCGAAGTCGTGGAGAAATTGGGCGACCGTGGCGTGCATCACCAGGATGCGATTGGGCGTGGCCGCGGTCAGGGGTTGCCACGCCTGCAACACGCCCATGGCGTAGCCGGCGTAGCGCGCGTCGCCTTGCGAGCGCGCCAAGTCGAGGTAGGTGGTCGCGGCTTCGAGGGCGGTGCCCTCGTCGCGCGGCCGCTGCACCAGTTCGCGACGCAGCCGCCGCTCCTCGCGCGACCAGCCGGCCACGGCGGGAAGCGATTCGACGATTTCGCTGTCGCTGGTCGGCACCCGCGGCACCGCATGTGCCGTGCCGCCGGCGACCAGGAGCGAAAGCATTGCGCTCATTGCAAGCATGGCAAGCATCGCAATCACCGCGTGTCCCGCAGCCTGCGGCCAGGCTGCGGCGGCACTGCGGCGGATCATGCGCACGTCGTTCCTGTGGCCGTCACCGGGGCGGCCCCTACTGCGTAGCGACCGGGTCTTTGGTTTCCGACGTCGGCGGCGGGTCGAACTTCGACACATCGGCCGGCGCATCGGTTTCCGACGTGCTGGCGACCAGCTGCTTCACATAGGCGACGAAGGTGTCGTAGGCATCGGCTACCGGCGTCGGGTTCTGCGCTGGCGGTGCCGTCACGATCGGCACATAGCCGCCGCCACCCCCACCACCGCCGCAGGCCGTCAGCACGAGTGCGGCGACGAGCGGCACGCCCAGCTTGAGAAGCTTGTTTTTCATGGCGATGCGCTCCTTACGGCTGGGTCACAGCGCCAGGCAGCGGCGTGTTGAGGTACGGGAACACCGCCGGGAATGCCGCGGGTGTTTGCAGCGCGCCATCGGTGAATGCAAGGGCGCCGGCAGGTGCATCGGCCGGCTTGCAGCCGAGCTTGAACTTGTCGGTGTCGGTCGTCAGCACGCACAGCGCGCCCATTGCCACACGCAGCTCGATGTCGACGATGTCGTCACCCGGCCGGCGTCCGTTGGGGAAACCCGCCAGGTCGCCACCGGCCACGCCGAGGTTGCTCTGCGTGCCCATCGGCGTCGGCGCGATCGTCGTGTTCAAACGCAGCATTTCCGACGGTACGACGTTGGCCGGCTTGTTGAGCCCGTCGATGCCGGTCAGGAAGGCGGCGATCAGGTCGGTGCGCGGGAAGTTCGTCGGTGCCTTGGCCGTCGGGAACAAGGTCTCGATCAGCACCGGCAAGGCCGGGTTGGTCACGTACGGCAAGAACTGCTTGTCGTCCATCGGCTGCGAGTTGTTGAAGCGGTCCTTGTCTTTCAGGCCGATCACCACCTCGTTGACCAGCGGCATGCCCAGGCGCGACACCTGGGACCATGCGCCACCGTTGAGGTACGCAGTGCCGTGGCCGCTCTTCGGCGGGTTGGCGGCCAGCCGGCCTTGCCGTGTGCTGGCCGTGGTCCAGCCGCCGATGATGGGACTGCCGCCGCCGGTCAGGCAGGCGGTGGGCACTTCCATTTCGATCGAGGTGACGTTCTTGCCGGCGAGCGCATCCGAGTTGGGGACGTTGGTCGAGCCGAGCGGTGCCAGGTTGATCAGGTCGAAGATCGGGCCGAGCGCCACGACGAACGGGTCTTTGCGCTGGCCGACGAAAACCTTGCCCGCATCGCAGCCGGGGATGGCGACGTCGTAGACGTGCTGGGCGGCGTAGTTGGCATAGCCGGGCGCGACGCCGAAGGTCTTCTCGCCGATGTTGTCGGTCGGCTTGTCGAACACCGTCGTGCCGTCGAGCTTCTTGACCGATTCGCCGGCGCTGCTGCGGCGCAGGCCGCGCACCACGCTCACCGTGTAGGTTTCGCGCAGGTTGCTGGTCGGCTGGTTCGGCGCGGTGATGCCGCCGGCCTGAACCAGCGGGATCGAGGTCTGCACGCCGCCCGAAGGCACCGCGATGTCGCGCAAGGTGTTCTGGAAGCGAAACTGGAACGTCAGGTCTTCCTTGCCGTCGCCGTTGTTGTCGATGTGGATCTCGTACAGGCCGTTGGGGTCCATGTTGAAGAAGTTCGGGCCGCCGGCCGGGCTCTGGTCAGGCTGGTAGTCGGCGATGAGCGTCGTGTAGGCGGTGCGGGCCGGGTCGTAGCTGCGGAACATGTAGAAGTCGGTGCCGTCGAGCTTGGGCGTGCCGGCAATCGAAGGCGCCTCGCGGTGGCTCGATGCGAATGCACCCCCCGCAGCGATGGCGCACAACGCCAGCGCGCCGGCCTGAACTGGAAATCTTCTTGTCAGTTTCATCACTTCACCTCGAAAGTTGGATTGGTTTGGAGAGGCCGCGTGCTGCACAACCATGTCGGGCTGTCGATCCGATTTGCGCCAGCCAAAGCTCTACGTGAAAAAGTTCACATCGGATTCAAAGTAAATTCCCGCGGCGCCGCATGCATCCGTTCGCGGCCCGGCCGCGTATGTAGGTCACGACAACGACGACTGGAACGGAGCCACGCATGCGCACAGCGGCCTGGATG
>JAQGMP010000172.1 GCA_028292285.1 Variovorax sp.
CGCATCGACTGGGAGCGCCGCCACCGGCTCATGCGCTTTCACACCGCGACCCATCTGCTGTGCCACCTGGTGCCGCAGCCCGTCAACGGCTGCTCGATCACACCCGACTACGCGCGGCTCGACTTCCATATGACCGACCCGCTCGACAAGGACGCGCTGACCGCGGGCCTCGCCCGCCTGGTGGCGGCAGCGCACCCGCTGGCGGTGGGTGCCATCACCGACGCCGAGCTCGACGCCAACCCTGCCCTGATCAAGAGCATGAGCGTGCAACCGCCGCGCGGCAGCGGCACGGTGCGGACGATTCGCGTCGGCCATGAAGAGCAAATCGACTTCCAGCCCTGCGGCGGCACGCATGTTGCGAATACCTCGGAGATCGGCGCCGTGGTGGTGACGAAGATCGAGAAGAAAAGCGCGAACAGCCGGCGCGTCGTCCTCGGCTGGGCACCGTCGGCCGACTCCCGGAACTAACCCGCTCACTCGGCGCTCCGACCCTCGGCATGAACTTTTTCCGCTCCTGTTTTGCTGCGCTGGTGATCGCAAGCTGTCTCCCGGCGGCGGCCCAGCTGTCGGCAAAGACCGGCGCCGTCGTCACCACGCCGCACGTTCGCGCCGAGTTGGTGGCCTACGCGCCCGATGGCGTCACGCCCGGCGCCGCGGTATGGGTCGGCCTGCAGATCGCGCACCAGCCCGAATGGCACACCTACTGGAAGAACGCTGGCGATTCGGGGCTGCCGACCGAACTCGCGCTGACGCTGCCGCCCGGCATCACCGCCGGTGACATCGCCTGGCCGGTGCCGGAGAAGATCCCGGTCGGCACGCTCGCCAACTACGGTTACGAAGGGACGGTGGTGCTGCCGGTGCCGCTCACCGTCTCGCAGGATTTCAAACCCGCCACCTCGCCGACCGGCAGTCCCGAGATCGATGTGCGACTGAAGGCATCGTGGCTGGTGTGCCGCCAGGAATGCATCCCCGAGCAAGGGGACTTTTCGCTCAAGCTCCCGGTGCAAGGTTCGACCGCGCTCGACAAGGCCGGCTTCGACGGGGCGTTGGCAGCACAGCCGGTCGCGCTTGCCAAACCCGGCGCGATCGATGTCCAGGGCAAGACGCTGAAGGTGCGGCTCGAAGGTTTGCCCACCGCCGCGCAGGGCAAGACGCTCGGCTTCTTTCCGGAGACCGGCGACGTGATCCACACCGCCGCGGTCGCCGGCAAGGACTGGACGCAAGCCTGGGATGGCGCGACGTGGACCGCCACCATTCCGCTGGCCGACCAGCGCAGCGCGAGCCCGACGGTGATGCCTGTGGTGGTGACACTGGCCGCTGCCGACCGCCAGGCCGGCCAGCCGATCGCGTGGCGCGCCGAAGCGCCGGTCACCGGCACGTGGCCGAGTGCCGCGCCGCGCGCCGAGGTGTCGCCCGCGCTCCAGTCGGCGCTGGTGGCCAACGCCGCAGCGCCTCCCGCGACATTGCCCGCGTCAACACCGGCCTCCGCGACGGCCGGCAGTTTCATCGCCGCCCTTTTCGGCGCCTTCATCGGCGGCCTGCTGCTCAACCTGATGCCGTGCGTGTTCCCGGTGCTGGCCATCAAGGTGCTGGGTTTCGCGAGCCAGGCCGGCGACAAGCGCGGTCATCGCAGCGCCGGCATTGCCTATACCGCCGGCGTCATGCTGTCGTTCCTGGCGTTGGGTGGTGCGATGCTGATGCTGCGCGCGGCCGGCGAACAAATGGGCTGGGGCTTTCAACTGCAGTCGCCGGTGGTGGTCGCAGTGCTGGCCGGGCTGTTCACGATGATCGGCCTCAACCTGGCCGGCGTTTTCGAGTTCGGCATCCTGGTGCCCCATTCGCTGTGCGCCGCGCAGGTGAAACACCCGGTTGCCAACGACTTTTTGTCAGGCATCCTGGCGGTGGTGATCGCGTCGCCTTGCACCGCGCCCTTCATGGGCGCTTCGCTCGGCTTCGCGATCGCGCTGCCGGCCGCGCAGGCGCTCATGCTGTTCGCGGCGCTCGGCTTCGGGCTGGCGCTTCCTTATCTGGCGGCCGGCTTCATCCCGGCCATCGCGCGACTCTTACCCAGGCCCGGCGCCTGGATGGAAACGCTGCGCCACGTCATGGCGTTCCCGATGTTCGCGACCGTTGCCTGGCTGGTCTGGGTGCTCGGCCAGCAAAGCGGCATCGACGGCGCCGGCGCGTTACTCGGATTGTTGGTGTGCCTGGCCGCGCTCGCTTGGTCGTTTAGCCTGCGCGGGCGCACCCGCATGCTTGTCTCGGGCGTGCTGGTGGCGTGCAGCGCAGCGGTGGTGGTCGCCATCGGCGGCAACATCGTGCGCACGGTCGAGCCCGCGGTGGCCGCGAGCGGCGCGCGCTGGCAGCCGTGGTCGGCGGCACGCGTGGCCGAACTCAACGCCGCCGGCCGGCCGGTGTTCGTCGATTTCACTGCCGCCTGGTGCGTCACCTGCCAGTACAACAAGAAGACCACGCTGACCAACGCCGCGGTGCTCGCCGATTTCGAGGCGCGCAACGTGGCACTGCTGCGCGCCGACTGGACCCGGCAAGACCCGGCCATCACCGCCGCGCTGACGGCGCTGGGCCGGAGCGGCGTGCCGGTTTACGTGCTTCACACGGCCGGCAAGGCGCCAGTTGTCATGACCGAAATCCTGAGCACGGATGAGGTCCGGGCGGCGCTCGCTGCGCTCTAAGACTCGGTGGGCTACGGGTTGTCACACTCGCGTTAGAAAAGCGCCCTAAGCTGTCGCCGGTGTTAGATTTTTTCTCAGGACTTCAAGTTGGCCATGCCGTCTCCATCCCAAGCTGAATCGAATAAATCCGGCGAATCCCCGTCCCGCACGCGCCGCGTTGCGCAGTCCGCGCGCAATGCCCGTGCCGCCCTCGATCGCGCGTCGCGCCGGGCCGTCATGGCCGCGGCCGTGGCGCTCGGTGCCACCTTTTTGATAGGCACCAATGCGTTCGCGGCACCGGCGGTCGGCCAGCAGGCGCCCGATTTCATCGCCGTCGACACCCGCGGCCAGCAGCACAAGCTGTCGGACTTTGCCGGCAAGTTCGTGGTGCTCGAATGGACCAACCCCGGCTGCCCCTTCGTTCGCAAGCATTACGGCAGCGGCAACATGCCGGCCACGCAAAAATCCGCCACGTCCAAGGGCGTGGTCTGGCTGGCCATCAACTCCACCGAGCGCGCGGCCAGCGACTACCTGAAGCCGGCCGCACTCGATAGCTGGATGAAAGAGCACGGCGCCTCGCCGAGCGCCGTGCTGATGGACGAAGACGGTGTCATCGGCCAGGCCTACGGCGCCCGCACCACGCCGCACATCTTCATCGTCGATCCGAAAGGCATGCTGGTGTATGCGGGCGCCATCGACAGCATCGCATCGTCCCGGCCCGACGACATCAAGACCGCCACCAACTACGTGGGCCAGGCGCTGGGCGAAGCTTTCGGCGGCAAGCCGATTTCGGCCGCGACGACGCGCGCTTACGGCTGCTCGGTCAAATACAAGGCGTAGCCGGTCGAAGTTTGGTCAGCTTCCGGTCAAGTCCGGTGCTCTAGGTTCGTTGGCCGATCGCCAACGACCAGAGACAAACCGACATGACACCAGGGACGACCTCCATCGCTTCCTCCTCGAAATTTGCCACCGTCCTGCGCGTGACGGGCGGCAACTTCATGGAGATGTTCGACTTCTTTCTGTTCGGCTTCTATGCCACGCAGATTTCGAAGGCGTTCTTTCCGACCGGCAACGAGTTCGCGTCGTTGATGCTGACTTTCATGACCTTCGGCGCGGGCTTCTTGATGCGCCCGCTCGGTGCGATTTTTCTCGGTGCGTACGTCGACCGTGTCGGGCGCCGCAAGGGCTTGATCGTCACGCTGGCGCTGATGGCGCTCGGCACCCTGCTCATCGCCTGCGTGCCGGGCTACGCGACCATCGGTCTGGCGGCGCCGTTCCTGGTGCTGATCGGCCGGCTGCTGCAGGGATTTTCGGCTGGCGTGGAACTGGGCGGCGTGTCGGTGTATTTGTCGGAAATGGCGACGCCGGGCCACAAGGGCTTTTACGTCGCATGGCAATCGGCCAGCCAGCAGGTGGCCATCGTCGTCGCGGCGGCGCTGGGCTACTGGCTCAACGTGACGTACACGCAGGCCGAGGTCGGCGACTTCTATTGGCGTGTTCCGTTCTTCGTCGGCTGCCTGATCGTGCCGGTGCTGTTTTTCTTGCGCCGCTCGCTACAGGAAACCGAAGAGTTCATGGCGCGCAAGCACCGCCCCGACGCGCGCGAGATTTTCCAGTCGATGGTCGCCAACTGGGGCTTGGTCGTCGCCGGGATGATGCTGGTGTCGATGACGACGGTGAGCTTCTATCTGATCACCGTCTACACGCCGACCTTCGGCAAGGCGGTGCTGCATCTGAGCACGACCGATGCGCTCGTCGTCACGCTGTGCGTCGCGATATCCAACTTCATCTGGCTGCCGGTGATGGGCGCGCTGTCGGACCGGGTCGGCCGCAAGCCGCTGCTGATCATCTTCACGGTGCTGGCGATCTTCACCGCGTACCCATCGCTGAAATGGCTCGTCGGTTCGCCGAGCTTCATCCACATGCTCGAAGTCGAGCTGTGGCTGTCGTTCCTGTACGGCAGCTACAACGGCGCGATGGTGGTGGCACTCACCGAAGTGATGCCGGTCAACGTGCGCACGGCCGGCTTCTCGCTGGCGTACAGCCTGGCGACGGCCATCTTCGGCGGCTTCACGCCGGCCATCGCGACCGGCCTGATCGAGATGACTGGCGACAAGGGCGCCCCCGGTTTATGGATGACGGCGGCGGCGATCTGCGGGCTGATCGCGACGCTGGTGCTGTACCGGCGGCAAGCGCCGCGGCC
>JAQGMP010000288.1 GCA_028292285.1 Variovorax sp.
GCCACTTCGTCGGGCAACCAGAACGCGCCGTCGACGATGCCGGCGACGCTGTTCAGGTGGTAGTTGAGATGCCCGAGCGAACTGCGCCGGCCGGCCACGTGAATCAGGTCGTTGGCCCGGCCGAACAAACGAAAGTGCTGCGAATCGATCAGCTCCAGCACGTCGGCCATCGGCGTCGGCCGCGGCACGAAGTCGCCGCTGAAGACGAAGCGCTCTGCACCGTCTTCGGTCGGCTCGGCTGTCACCTGGATTTCTCCGAAGGTATGCCAGACCTCGCTCTCGGTGGTGCGCCGCGTTGCGACCTGGCCCGACTCGGTGCTGCCATAGATTTCGATCAGCGCGCCGCCCATGGCCTGCTCGGCTTGGGCAGCGAGCTGCGGCGACAGCGGTGCCGTCGCGGACAGGATCAAGTCGACCGGCGGCAGCGGCACGCCGGCCAACAGCAAGGTCTTCAAATGGAACGGCGTGGTGATGAGCGCGCGCGGCCGCGGCGACGCTTCGAGCGTGGCCGTGACATCGGCCGGAAAAAATGGCCGGCCGCTGTCGAACGCGGCGCCGCCGAGCATGGCGAGCAGTGCCGACGATTCGAGCCCGTAGCTGTGTTGCACCGGCACCGTCGTCACCAGCGTCAAGCCGGCGAGCGACGGCAGCTCCAGCAAATTCGACAGCCGCGGCACCGCAGCGGCGACGTCGTCGACCAGCGTGCGCCAGCTCTTGGCATGCGGCTGCGGCACGCCCGTCGAGCCGGAGGTCAGCAGGCTGACGGCATGGCCTTCGGCGTCGATCATCGGCATCTCGATCGAGGCGCCTTCGGCCACGGCGACATGCACCCGCGGGTCGATCCAGACCACCGTGATGCCTTGCGGATCGAGATGCCGGTCATCGGCCACCGCGAACAGGTGCGGATTGCCTTCATGCAGCCGCGACAACGTGTCGGGCCGCGCGTCGGGCGGCAGCAAGCTCGGCAGCCGACGGACCAACGCGGCACCCAGACCAACAGCGAAGGCATAGCGATCGACGCACAGATTCACAACCGGCCCTTGCGACGGCAATTGCTCCGCGAGCGCAACGACATCGGCCAGGTACTGGCGCGAAGAGATCGGCACGCCGGCACGCCACGCCAACGGCGCGTCGAGGTCGCGTGCGCCCAGCAGGGGAAGGAGTTTCGGAAGATCGGACTTCATGTGCGTGCGGTTCTGGCGGCCGTTCGTGCTGATCGATTCAATGCGGTGCGCCGTTGTCGACCGGCGCGCCGTAGAAAGCCCGCACCGCATCGATCATGCGGGTGCGCTCGAACTCTGGATGCAGCCGGTAGCGAATGAAATGCTCGCCGACAAAAAGGCAAGCGACGCTCGCCGGCGTCAACACATTGGCCAACAACGACCACGCTGAAAACGGCAGCGTGAGGTAGACGACCAGCGAGGCGACGACCATCAGCGCGAAGTACACCGTCCACACCAGCGTGACCTGATCCGTGTAGCGCTTCATGCCCGGCACGATGGCATGCACGCGTTGCGCGAACTGGCCGATGAGCGACAAGCCTTCACCGCGCAGGGTGCTGCCGAACCAGATACCCAGCACGAGGTTGATGCCCGCATGCTGCAGCACGTAGAGGCGGTTGGGGTCGCCCGCCTCGCCGCGCAGCACCAGCACGAACAGTGCGGCACCGGCAGCCGCGACGATGAGCAGTGCCCACTTGCCGAAGCGCGCCGCCGCCAGCCCGAGTGCCGTCAGCCAGAGCGGCACGAGCAGCACCACCACGGCCCATGGTTCGGCCGCATGAAACAGCATCATCCAGTGCGACAGGCCCGCATACGCGACTCCCGCCAGCAGCAGGAGCGCCAGGCGCCATCTCGACATGGAGCTCAGGGTGCGCTGCGATTCTGTGCGACGTGAGTCGCAAGACTGCGCAGCGACGTGAAGATCTGCTGGTTGCGCTCGTCGTCGGAGCGCAGCTGAAAGCCGTACTTGCGCGAGACTTCCAGGGCAACTTCGAGAATGTCGATCGAGTCGAGGCCCAGGCCTTCGCCGTACAGGGGTGCGTCGGGCGCCACGTCGGCCGGCGCGATCTCCAGATTCAGGGATTCGACGAGCAACACGGCCAGCTCGGCTTCGAGCGGCGTTTGTTCCGAAGAGGCATCGCCAGCGGCGGGAATGGGGGTTGGTGCAGTCGATGACAAAAGGAAGCTCCGGAACTGTTCGGTAACGTGACAAGAAAACGTGACAAAGTGCCGCGAATTATAGGAGGCGGCCTTCGCTAGACTGTCGCATCGACACGACCCCGGAGCGCCCATGGCCGACCCTCTTCTGATTGCCCGCCACGACGCCATCGAGTGCGCGCTGCTCCCTGCGTTGGCCAATCGGCACGGCCTCATCACCGGCGCGACCGGCACCGGCAAGACCGTGACGCTGCAGACCATCGCGGAGAAGCTCTCGAACATCGGCGTGCCGGTGTTCATGGCCGACGTCAAGGGCGACCTGACCGGCATCAGCCAGCCCGGCCACATCGGCGACAAGATGGCGGCCACGCTGAAAGAGCGCGGGCTCGAAGCACCGGCACCGCTGGCCTGCCCTGTCACCTTGTGGGACGTGTTCGGCGAACAGGGCCATCCGGTGCGCGCCACCGTGTCTGACATGGGCCCGCTGCTGCTCGGCCGCATGCTCGACCTGAACGACACGCAGGCCGGCGTGCTGAACATCGTCTTCAAGATCGCCGACGACAACGGCCTCTTGCTGCTCGACCTGAAAGAACGGCGCGCCAGGCGGCAGCACGGCGGCGAGAACGCCAGCCAGTTCACCACCGAGTACGGCAACATCAGCGCGGCCAGCGTCGGTGCGATTCAGCGCGGCCTGCTGCAGATCGACACGCAGGGCGGCGGCAAGTTCTTCGGCGAACCGATGCTCAACATCGCCGACTTCATGCAGACCGTCGGCGGCAAAGGCGTCGTCAACATCCTGGCAGCCGACAAGCTGATGAATTCGCCGCGGCTCTACGCGACTTTCTTGCTTTGGATGCTGTCGGAGCTGTTCGAGCAACTGCCCGAAATCGGCGACCCGGACCAGCCCAAGCTGGCCTTCTTTTTCGACGAGGCGCATCTGCTTTTCAACGAAGCGCCCAAGGCGCTGGTCGAGCGCATCGAGCTGGTCGTGCGGCTGGTTCGCTCCAAGGGCGTCGGCGTGTACTTCGTGACGCAGAACCCGCTGGACATTCCCGATTCGGTGCTGGCGCAACTCGGCAACCGAGTGCAGCACGCGCTGCGCGCCTTCACGCCGCGCGACCAGAAGGCCGTCAAGGCGACTGCGACGACCATGCGTCAGAAGCCAGGCCTCGACATCGAGAAAGCCATCACCGAGCTCGCGGTGGGCGAAGCACTGGTCAGCCTGTTGGACGAAAAGGGCCGGCCCAGCGTGACCGAGCGCGTCTACGTGCTGCCGC
>JAQGMP010000345.1 GCA_028292285.1 Variovorax sp.
CAATGCCAATGGTATCGGCCATCGTCACCCAGCCGCACGTTTTTGGCGAGCCCCTGCAGATGGGTCGGGCGCTCGCGATGCGGCTGGTAGCTGGCAATGGCATCAGCCACCTCTTCCAGCGATTCGAAGCCGTCCGGGTTGCGCGTCATGAACGCGGTGATGTTCTGGATGCCGGCAGGCTCGATGCGCGGCGCGATGTCGACCAGCACCAGTGCCGTCGCATCGACCAAATGTTCGCCAGCCGCCACCAGGCTGGTACCGCCGCCCATCGACGCGCCGACCAGCACGGGGCGCCGGTCGCCCAGCGCACGGAGCACGCCCTGCAGGTCTTGCACCATCACGTCCTGGCCGTAGGCGCCGTCGGGCGCCCAGTCCGAATCGCCGTGGCCGCGGGCATCGAATGCGACCGCGCTGTAGCCCGCCGCACCGAGCACTTCGCCCGTGCGCTTCCAGGCATGGCGCGTCTGGCCGCCGCCATGCTGCAGCACCACCAGGGGACCTGACGGGTCGCCCCAGGAATCGCCTGCGAGCCGCACGCCGCCCATGCCCTCCCAGTAGTGCATGGGTTCCGGCGTTCCGGGCAATCGTTGGCCTGCGCTCATCTTTTCTTTCTCCTGGTGTTGCTGCTTGCATGGGGTCGCCTGCCGATTGTCCTTGTTCAGAAAAAACCTGGACGGCGGCATGCAACACGGCTCCAGCCCGGATCGATTGATGCAATCGAACATCGCTTCGACGTATTGCGCAATGGCCCGGAACCTATCGCCTCTCTAACATGCGACGACAAATAAACGGCCACGGCTTTACGTGGTCGATTGGAGACGTCAAAACATGCCGACCTTGCAGCCACGCAACGGAGATTCACGCTCCGCCAGCCCCGAGCGTTCTTTCGACCACATTCGCACCAACCCGATGTTGTTCAGCGGATTCGGCGATCCCACCCGCTGGGTACTCCCCGCCGTACTCGCCGAACAGGCCCGACGCCAGCCGGAGTCGACCTGGATCGAGACCACGGAGGGCGAGCGATACAGCTTCGGCGAAGCCTGGCACGACGCGCGCAAGGTCGCCGGCTGGTTCGCGGCGCATGGCGTGGCGCCGGGCGATCGGGTGGCGCTGGTGCTGGGCAATCACCTGGATTTCGTCCGTGCATGGCTGGGCTTGGGTGTGCTCGGCGCTACCGCGGTCTTCCTGAACAGCGAATTGCATGGCGCGTTCTTGTCGCACCAGTTGCGCAACTGCGGGGCGGCGCTCGCGGTGGTGGATGGCACGGTCGTCGCCAGCGTCGACGCGGCCGCGATGGACGTCGAGACCTTGAAGCGCATCACCGTGTGCCGGAGCACATCCGTGCACACCGGCCGATTGCCACAGCTCGACTGGGAAACATGGCGCCTCGCGGCGCCGTACGACGGCCCGCTGCCCCGTGCGCAGGACATCGCCTGCGTCATGTACACCTCGGGCACCAGCGGCCCGGCCAAGGGCGTGCTCATGCCGCACGCGCACTGCACGCTCTATGGCATCGGAACGATCGCCAGCCTGCAGCTGAACGCGGCCGACCGCTACTACATCAGCCTGCCGCTGTTCCATGCGAACGGCTTGCTGATGCAGCTGGGCGCCACGCTGCTCACGGGCATTCCGGCGATCGTGCGGCCGAAATTCTCGGCGTCGCAATGGCTGAGCGACATCCGGCAACACGGCGCCACCGTCACCAACCTGCTCGGTGCGGCGTCGGCGTTCATCTTCGCGCAGCCGGCAGATGCTGCGGACCGCGACCATCGGCTGCGCGTGGTCTGCTGTGCGCCGAACCCCGCCGTGCACGAGGCCGTGTTTCACGAGCGTTTCGGCGTCGCCGACGTGATCTCGGGCTTCGGCATGACCGAGGTCAACATCCCCGTGCACGGGCGCATCGGACAACCACGCCCCGGCGCCGCCGGCTGGGTCGACAGCGACTGGTTCGAGGTCGTCGTCGCCGACCCGGAGACCGATGCGCAGATGCCGCATGGTCAGCGCGGCGAAATTCTTGTGAGGCCCAAGGTCCCGTTCGGGTTCATGGCCGGCTATCTGGACATGCCCGACCGCACGGTGGAAGCCTGGCGCAACCTGTGGTTCCACACGGGCGACGCCGGTGTGATGGAAGAAGACGGCCTCCTCTGGTTCGTCGATCGCATCAAGGACTGCATCCGCCGCCGCGGCGAGAACATCTCGGCGACGGAGATCGAGCTGCTCATCACGGATTTCCCCGGTGTGCAGGAAGTAGTCGCCTATGCCATGCCGTCGAGCATCGTGGGTGGCGAAGACGAGGTGATGCTGGCGGTGGTGCCGCAGCCCGATACGCTGCTCGACATCGCCGCCCTCATCGCGCATGCCGATGCAGTCTTGCCGCGCCATGCACAACCGCGCTTCGTGCGGCTGGTGAGCGAGCTGCCCAAAACGGCCACCGGCAAGGTGCAGCGCGCAGTGCTCAGAAAAGGCGGTGTCGAATCGGCCTGGGATCGCGAGCAGGCCCTGCCCTCCGGATCCCGCTGAGTCGATCGCTGGACATCTCTAAAAATGACAAGTCCATAAGAAGCTATGGCATGCTCGTTCCGGAGATTTCATTCAGGAGCGAAGCGATGGCGGCAAATGCCCGGACGACGACCACGCCGGTGGCGCCTAAAACAACAGAGCTCAAGGCCGCTGCGGCAACGCAGGGGTCGGTCAACCGCTACCTGGCGGCGTACATCATGGGCGTGGCGAATCGGCTGGCGAACGGTGCGTCCAACCACTACCGCACGCATTTCAGCCTCGGCATGTCGGAGTGGCGCGCCATGATGGCCATCGGCGGACAGGACGAACTCATCGTGCGCCAGGTGGCCGACCTGGCCGACCTGGATTACGCCGCGGCCAGCAAGAGCGTTCGGGTTCTCGAAGAGCGCGGTCTGGTGACTGTCGAGCAGACTTCGCGCCGCGGCCGGGCCGCCGTCGTGCGCGCCACGCCCGAGGGTGCCGAGACTTACAAGAAGTTGCGCGACGCCGCGGCGCGGCGGCAACGGCGGCTGACCAGC
Source organism: Variovorax sp. (assembly GCA_028292285.1). Taxonomy (GTDB): domain Bacteria; phylum Pseudomonadota; class Gammaproteobacteria; order Burkholderiales; family Burkholderiaceae_C; genus Variovorax. The sequence continues at coordinate 3,039 of JAQGMP010000345.1, forward strand.
ACCTTCACGGCCGACGAGCTTGCGACGCTGTGGGCACTGTTGCGCCGCGTGGAGCAGCAGGTTCCGCACATGAACGCCGAATAATTCAACGGACTCCACGGACTCCATGGGCGCTGCAGGCGCACCGGCTTACTTGCCAGCCTTGGCCGCCTGAATGCCGGCGTAGACCCGCGTGCGAAGCTCTGCAAAGCCCGGTTCCACACGCGTCTTCGCCTGGGTGCGCGGTGCCGGAATGTCGATACGCACATCGTCGAGAACCCGCGTCGGCGAGGACGACAGCACCAGCACGCGTTGACCCAGATACACCGCCTCGTCGATGTCGTGCGTGACGAAGATCACCGTCAGGTCGAGCTCGCTCCACAGCCGCAGCATCAGGTCTTCGAGGTCGGCGCGCGTCTGCGCATCGACCGCGGCGAAGGGCTCGTCGAGCACCATCACCTTGGGTTGATAGGCCACGGCGCGCGCGATGGCCACGCGCTGCTGCATGCCGCCCGAAAGCTGCCACGGATACGAGTCGCCGACGCCGGCCAGTGCCACGGCTTCGAGGGCCGCATCGACCATGCGCTTGCGCTGGTCCTTCGGCACCTTGCGTTCGCGCAAGGGCAGCTCGACGTTCTCGCGCACGGTCTT
>JAQGMP010000368.1 GCA_028292285.1 Variovorax sp.
CTACAACGACCCCGACAACAAGCTGCGCGCCTCCATCGTGGCCGACCCGCATTTCGCGCGCAAGAACACCGGCGACAACACGCCGGCCGTCGTGTACATGACCGTCGTGCCGGGCGACACGGTCGACGTGCAGGTGGCCGCCAAGGGTGGTGGCTCGGAGAACAAGACCAAGTTCGTGATGCTCAACCCGAGCGACAGCCTGGTCGACTGGGTGCTGAAAACCGTGCCCACGATGGGCGCCGGCTGGTGTCCGCCCGGCATGCTCGGCATCGGCATCGGCGGCACTGCCGAGAAAGCCATGACGATGGCCAAGCAGGTGTTGATGGACGACATCGACATGTATGAACTGCTGCAGCGCGGCCCGCAGAATTCGCTTGAAGAACTTCGCATCGAGCTGTACGAAAAGGTCAACGCGCTCGGCATCGGCGCGCAGGGCCTGGGCGGCTTGTCGACCGTGCTGGACATCAAGATCAAGATGTACCCGACGCACGCGGCCAGCAAGCCGGTCGCGATGATCCCCAACTGCGCGGCCACTCGCCACGCGCATTTCGTGATGGACGGCAGCGGCGCGGTCTACCTCACGCCGCCCTCGCTCGACCTGTGGCCCGATGTCGACTGGGCGCCCGACTACAACAAGAGCAAAAAGGTCGATCTCGACACGCTCACGCCCGCCGAAGTGGCGAGCTGGAAGCCGGGCGACACGCTGCTGCTCAACGGCAAGATGCTGACCGGCCGCGACGCCGCACACAAGCGCATCGCCGACATGCTGGCCAAAGGTGAGCCACTGCCGGTCGACTTCAGGAACCGCGTCATCTACTACGTCGGTCCGGTCGATCCGATGAAGGGCGAAGCGGTCGGCCCGGCCGGCCCGACCACCGCCACGCGCATGGACGGCTTCACCGAGATGATGCTGGCGCAAACGGGACTGATCGCCATGATCGGCAAGGCCGAGCGCGGCCCGGTCGCCATCGAGGCGATCAAGAAGCACAAGAGCGCGTACCTGATGGCGGTGGGCGGCGCGGCGTATCTGGTCAGCAAGGCGATCAAGACCGCCAGGGTCGTCGGCTTTGCCGACCTCGGCATGGAAGCGATCTACGAGTTCGACGTGGTCGACATGCCGGTGACCGTGGCGGTCGATGCGGGCGGTACCAGCGTGCACATCACGGGTCCGGCGGAATGGCAGAAGCGCATCGCATCCGGCGCGCTCAAGACGATCGCGCTGGAAGCGGTTTGACCGATCGGACCGTCGGCAGTCTCGGCGCCGTCAATCCGCCGATAGCCAGGACAGAAGACGCCGCTCGACCCATCGGCAGGACAAAGAACGCCGCTCGGCCGATCGGCGTCTTCGACAGCGGCGTCGGCGGCCTCAGCGTGCTGAACGCGCTGCAGGCCGAGATGCCGCACGAGCGCTTCGTCTACTTTGCCGACACCGCGCACGCACCGTATGGCGAACGCGGCGACGACCATGTGGCGGCGCGCACTCGCGCGGTGACGCGCCACCTGATCGATGTGTACGGCATCAAGGCGATGGTGGTCGCGTGCAACACCGCCACCGCCGCCGCGATCCACCTGCTGCGGGCCGACCACGCGATGCTGCCGCTGGTGGGCGTCGAACCTGCACTGAAGCCGGCCGTCAAGATCAGCCGCACCCGCTGTATCGCGGTGCTAGCGACGCGCAGCACTCTGGCGAGCGCCAAGTTCAAGGCTTTGCATTCGTCGCTCGCCGGCCAGGCGGCTTTCAGCCTGGTGCCCTGCGATGGGCTTGCAGCGGCGATCGAGGCCAACGACGGTGCCGCTATCGCGTCTCTCTGCGCCCGATACACCGGCGCGGCGGGGACATTCGGCTCCGACGCCGGCCAGCTCGACACGCTGGTGCTCGGTTGCACCCACTATCCGTTCGTTACCGAGCAACTGCGCGCCGACACCGGCGCGGCGGTGCATTTCATCGACACCGGCACGCCCGTCGCCCAACAAACGCGGCGGCTGATGGCCGCCTCGGATCAGCTCGCGGACGATGCGGAACATGGCGAACACGCGCCCGGCCCTGCGTTGCTCTTGACGAGCGGCAGCCCGTTGCAACTCGACGAGGCAGCAAGCCGGTGGCTGCTCGGACCGGCCGCACGGGCGTTTTTTTCTTCGGTAGCGGCCTCGGCCGTTGCGTGATCCACCTTATGCGCACTGTGTTCCTGGCTTGGGCATTGGCCAGCTTCTGCACCATCGGCCACGCGTCGTGCGACAGCGGGCTGGCCGAGCGCATGCACGAAAAGCTGCATCCGAAGCGCCAGCTCGATCACGAGCGTGCCGTTTGCCAGCCATGGCGCGGCGTACCGGGCCGGTTCATCGTCGTGCTGCCGTTGCTGCGGCCCGGCTCCGAGGCGGACATGGCCAATTTCGATCTCGATGTCATGGTCGTGCAGCAGGCGGACAACGGCAACACGGAGCGGGCCAAGGTCGTCAGCCGATCGTTCGAGGAATCCGCACTCGCCGAAGACGCCGTGCGCATCGCCGACATCAAGGTCGACACCGCGCGGTACACACTGGCCCCGGACGTACGTGCCTTCGGGCTGCGCATCGTGCGCCAGGGCTCGTCTCGCGCGAATCCCTATTCGAACGAAACGCTGACCTTGTACGTACCGCGCGGCGCGAAGCTGGCCAAGGTGCTCGACAAGCTCGAAACGACGCTGGAGCGCGGCGAATGGGACACCAACTGCGACGGCAATTTCGAAACGGTGCACGGCAGCCTGTCGATCGCACGAACGACGAGCAATGGCTACGCGGACCTCGTGCTGCATCAAACGCGCTCGGGCACACGTTCGACCGCGCAGGGAGACGACTGCACGACGCAGGAGCGGCCGGCAAAATTCGGCTCGAGGACACTGCGCTTCGACGGGACGGCGTACCGCGCGTCGGAGCTCAACGCGGCGTACTGACGCGTCAGCGCTGGTGACTTAGTGAAGGTGGCGTGGCCGGCGGCCGCCGCCATGTCCGCCGCCGCCCGATCCACCGCTGCCGCCGGAACCTCCCGCGCCGCCACGCGGACGCTTGCCGATTTCCAGCGAATTGACGAGTGCGTCGAACCGTTCACCGAAGAGCTTGTCGATTTCTGCGACCACGCCGCTCAGTTCGGCGCCGTCGAAGTGGCGTTCCATCAGGTTCACCACGTCTTCGACCAGCAGATCGCGCTGCACCTGCATGATCGCGGCCGGATTGGGGCCGACGAACAGCATGATGAAGTCGTCGCGCGACTCTTCTTCCGGGTCGCCGTCTTCCTCTTCATCGAACTCTGTGTCGTAGAAGGTGATCTCGATGGCCGCGCCGCGTTCGGACAGCTCGTTGAGCGCCATGCACATCTCGTCGAGCGCCTGCCGGAAATCTTCATCGCCCGCCACGGTCCAGCACATCTGTAGCACGTGCTCCTTTTGCTCGAACCGGATGCCGGGCTCTTCTTCGTAGACGCTGGTGGCGCCATCGGCCAGCGACTTGGCGCCTGCGTATTGCCAGAGCGGCGTCAGCGCCTCCTGAATCTGCGCAAAGGTCACATCGGCGCGCAACGGAACGTCGCCGTGCACGTGAATTTCAAACGGAGCGTTGTAGCGAGGCATGAAGTGCTCCCTTGTGTCTGGTTGGTGCCCGGAGCCGGAATCGAACCGGCATGCCCCTTATGCAGGAAGCGGCGGATTTTAAGTCCGATGTGTCTACCAGTTTCACCATCCGGGCAACGGGCGGTTATCGACGATACCGTAAACAAAAACAGCCCCGACAACGATGGTTGAAGGAGCTGCTTTTTCTTTTTTGTATGGAGGCGCGACCCGGAGTCGAACCGGGCTACACGGATTTGCAATCCGTTGCATAACCGCTTTGCTATCGCGCCAGATAAAAGACCGATTCGAAAACGAACCTGCGAAAAAAAGGGAAGCATGAAGCTTCCCTTTTTCAAAACTTGGAGCGGGATAAGAGACTCGAACTCTCGACCTCAACCTTGGCAAGGTTGCGCTCTACCAACTGAGCTAATCCCGCGTTTCGAGCCTCAAATTATATAGCAGATTTCGCTCCTCTGGCAAGCCGCGATCAATGTTTGATCGAGCCTTCGGTGGGCGCAGCGGGCTGCGCCGAACGCTGCTTGGCCAACTCGGCGACCGCCGCTGCAGAAGCAGCGACCTCTTCGTCGGACAACGGCGTCGGCATTCTCTCGAGAGCGATCTCGAGCACCTTGTCGATCCACTTCACCGGCACGATCTCGAGGCCGTTCTTCACGTTCTCGGGAATGTCCTGCAGATCCTTCGCGTTCTCTTCAGGGATGAGCACCGTCTTGATGCCGCCGCGCAATGCCGCCAACAGCTTCTCTTTCAAGCCACCGATGGCAGTCACTTCACCGCGCAAGGTGATCTCGCCCGTCATCGCGACATCGCCGCGCACCGGGATGCCCGTCAGCGCCGACACAAAAGCCGTCGTCATCGCAGCGCCAGCGCTCGGGCCGTCCTTCGGCGTCGCGCCATCGGGCACGTGGATGTGGAT
>JAQGMP010000388.1 GCA_028292285.1 Variovorax sp.
GAAGGGAGCCCGGCGCCGGCGGCCACGCAGTGGACCCGTGCGCGTGCGTTGCTGGCGCATTGCGAAGACGAGGCGCGGGGCCTGTCGAGCCGGCTGACGCCGCTGGGGCATCGGCTCACCTTCACGCTGGACGACGACTCGGAGATATCGGGGGCGCCGGTCGAACTGCAGAGCGCCATGTCGAACCTGGTGAGCAATGCGGTGCGCTATACGCCGGGCGGCGGCGAGGTCGTCGTGACGTGGAAGCTGCTGCCCGATGGACGCGGCGAGTATGCGGTGCGCGACAGCGGCCCCGGCATCGCCGCCGAGCACATTCCGCGGCTGACCGAGCGCTTCTATCGGGTCGAACGCAGCCGCTCGCGTGAGACCGGCGGCACCGGCCTGGGCCTGGCGATCGTCAAGCACATCGCACAGCGGCATGGAGCCGAGCTGCGTATCGAGAGCACGCTGGGGCAGGGCTCGCGCTTTGCGCTGGTGTTTCCGGCCAAACGCGTGCGCGAGGCGCGGGTGGCGTCAGTCTGATCGGTTTGACTCGAGGCTCTTTGCCACGGCGCGCCAGAGCAATGCCACGAAGAGCAGCGCGGTCACCCACAAAGCCGCTGCGCTCGTGAGCCAGAACGTCAGCGGGGAAGGCATCGCGGCAAACGGACCGAGCCCCTTGAACGCCAGCAGGTAGCTGCCGCCCAGGCCTGCGCCCCACAGCAGAGCGCAGTAAATGACCAGCGGCGCGACGGTGACCTGATAGCAGCGCAACACGAAGATGCAGAGCGTTTGCAAACTGTCGGCCAAGTGGTAGGCGGCAATTGCAAGCATGAGCGTTGCCGCCATCTGGACCACTGCCGGATTCTGCGAATAAACGGTGGGCAACCGCCATCGCAACGCTGCCAGCAGGCCTGCCACGATCAGCGAGCACAACATCGCCATGCCAACGCCTGTGAGACAGGCGTGCCGCGCTTTGACCGGGTCGCCGGCGCCGAGCCAGTAGCTCACTCGCGAACTCGTCGCCAGGCCGAGCGACAGGGGCACCATGTAGGCAACGGCTGCAAGGTTGGATGCGATCTGGTGCGCCGCGGCCGAGACAACGCCCAGTCGAGCAATGAACAAGGCCAGCAGCGTGAACGATGTCACTTCGACCAGCACCGACAAGCCGCCGGGGACGCCCAGCCGTGCGAACTGCCGGAGTTGATGCCAGTCCGGCGCCTCGATGCGCTGCCAGAACCGATAGGCGCGGTAGTACGCGGCATGGCGCAGCAGCCAGAGTGCGACGCCGAGCATCGCGCAGTTGACGACCAACGTGGCCCATGCGATGCCGACCAGGCCCAGCGATGGCAAGCCGAAGCCGCCGAAGGTAAGCCATATCGACAGCGGCAGTTTGATGCAGAGCGAGCCCAACTGGAGCCAGCTCACGAGGCGTGGTCGACCCAGGCTTTGGTTCAGCGTGCTGAAGACGCGAAAGAGCAACGCCGGTGGCAGCGCCCAGGCCAGCACGGCGAGGTACGCCTCGACGGCCGCCAGCATGGCCGGCGGCACGGCAGTCCAGCGCAGCAAGGCGCTCGGCGCCAACAGCGCCCACATGCCCAAAACGATGGCGATCAGGCAGATGTAGAGCGATTGCCGCACCGACCGGCCTACCTCGTCGGCGCGACCGGCACCGTGCAGCTTGGCCCACACCGGTAGCAAGGCCTGCAGGCCGCCCATGAGCGACACGTACACGCTGATGAAGATCGCGGCGCCCACGGAAAGCGCGGCGAGCGCGTCCTCGGCATAGCGGCCCGCGACGATGGTGTCGATCACACCGAACGCCATGACGGCGAGCTGGCCGATCAGCACGGTGCCGGCGTGACCAGCGATCACCCGCCGTTCGCTGCTGCTGCTCACGTCAAGGGGTCATTCGCTGGAACAGCAGCAGGTCGTCCGCCGCGCTGGTGGGGCGCCGCAAGGTGCCGCTCAGGCGCCATTGCTCCATGCTCACGATGTCGTGCAGCGTCGAGATGGCTTCGGGGCTGACGAGCAGCCACGGGCACGCTGCGCCACCCAACAGGGGAGAGAGGTTGAACTGGCCGTGGTAGCGCAGCGCCGCGATGTGTTGCCGGCTCAGCGCGAGCTCGGAAATGCACGTGGGCCGACCGACCCGTTCGGCGATGGCGTTCACCTGCGGCACGTAGCTGCGCGCGTAATCGAGGAGCGGCAGCCACAGCGTCATGAGCAGCATCCAGCAGAGCGCTGCCCCGCCGGCCGGCAGCACCAGTGTCTTCCACAGGGCCGCCCGATGTCGGCCGGTACGCCACCGCACCAGCCAGCACCAAGCGATCGTCGCCAGCAGCGCGAAGACGAAGGCCGCCAGCGAAAACGACGGAACGAAACCCGGCGCCAGGCGTGCGACGTTGGCTGCCGGCTTGGCGGGTACGCCGGTTTGCATGGCGATCCAGATGACCCAGATGATCAACGCCGAGCCGCTGAAGAAGAGCAGGGTGAACCAGTCGATGATGGCTGCCGCGCTGCGGCGAAAGGTCGGCAATGCGAAAGCGGCCAGTGTCGCGAACGCCGGCAATCCGAGCAGCAGGGCGCGCTCGGAAAAATC
>JAQGMP010000442.1 GCA_028292285.1 Variovorax sp.
GCGTGGGGCTGGAAGCAGTTCAACCCGGTGCTGGTGACGTGGCACAAGCACTGGGCGGCCGGTGCGCCGATCGACTACTGGGTCGGGATGGGCGTCATCGCGCTCATCCTGTATTTCAGGCATCGGCCGCACGCGCACCGTGAAGTCGCACAAGAGGCCGCGCGATGAAGCGGCGATCGAAACGCCACTACGCACCCGTCGACGTGCGGCCCGACGAATGGGCCGACCCGCTGGCGGGCGCGGAACACCGCGTCGAAAACCTGCATCGCATCACGCCCACGCTCTACCGAAGCGCGCAGCCGCGGCGCGAAGACGTGCCGGCCTTGCAGGCACTCGGCATCAAGACGGTCATCAGCTTTCGCTCCTTCAACAGCGACGAGCGTGCGCTGCAAGGCAGCGGCATCGACCTGCTTCGCGTACCGATCGACACCTGGTCGATCAACGACGACGAAGTGCAGCGCGCGCTGGTCGCCATCCGCGAGGCCGAGAAGAAGGGCCCGGTGCTGATCCACTGCTGGCACGGCGCCGACCGCACTGGCGTGGTGGCGGCGGTCTACCGCATGGCGCTGCAAGGCTGGAGCAAAGACGCCGCGCGCCACGAGATGTTCCGCGGTGGGTTTGGGTATCACACGCTGTGGCGGAATATTCCGGGTTATTTGGGGCGGGTGGATGCTGAGAAGATGCGGGCGGCGGTGACACGGCGCTAGCCAAGCGGCGGCGCAAAGCCCCATCCTTCGGCCAACAACGCATCGACGGCCGTCAGCGCCGTATCAAGCCGCGATTCTCGATCGCCATTCAGCATGATGTGGCGGCGACCCGTGGCCTGCAGGCGCTCGACGAAACGCCCCGTCATCCACTCGCGGATCGACTCGCCGTCGCGCAGTCCGTCATCTTCGAATGCCACGCCGTCGTGATGGGTCAGCAGGTAGAGCGCGCCACGGTCTTCTTCTGCGAGTGTTTCGACGGCGCTGCTGCGATAGCCGACGTAGCGCTCGTGCCAGATGGCAGTGGCGAACGCATCGGTGTCGCACACGAGCAGCGGACCACCGATGGCCGCTTCCTCACGTGCCATCGCATTCTGTGTGGCTGCGATGTGCGCGAACTCTTCACTGGGCCAGTCGAGCTCCTCTGGCGTCGGCCGTGCCAAGGCATGCAACTGCGCATGCGCAATCGCGGCGGCCAGCTTGTGCACGCTCGTCGCTCGGCCGTATTCGGGCACCCAGCGCGTCAGGCCGTGAGCACCGCCCCGCACGCGCAGCGCTTGCGCGAGGGCGAGCGAGAGCGTTGTGGTGCCGGTCGATTCCGCACCGACGACAACAATGCGCCGCGCGAGATCTGCGCGCACCGGCGCCGCGATGAACTCCCAGTACGCGGCCGGATCGTTCCGAAAGCGCGTCGCCGACACCGGCATGAGCAGGCGCGCTGTGTCCAGCGTCACGGGCTTTGCATCGAAGTGGCGCGCCAGCTCATCGCCGTACGGCTCGGAGGTAAAGACGGCGGTGACGGGTGGCGCATCGATCGCTGCAAGCGCTTCGCGCATCAATGCGACATGAGCCAGCCAGACGGCGTCGTTGCCGTAGTCGACCGGGATGTCGTCGACGATGCCGGCGACCGCCACGTGCGGCATGGCTGCGTGCAGTTCGCGCATCCAGCGCACGCGCAGCGCGAGCGGAATCGATTCGTGCGACGCCGCCATCACGATCACCGTGACGCGCGCGCACTGCGATGCTGCTGTTCGAATCAGCAACAGGTGTCCCGCGTGCGGTGGATAGAACTTGCCGATGACGAGCGCGTGGTCTGTGCTCATGAGGTCGCCAACACCGTCGCCGGCCCATTGCGTCGTTGCCAGGCTCGTCGCCAATCGACATAGCCCGAGATGCAGATCAGCAGGAAGACGATGTACAGCACTGCCGTCAACGGCAGGCTGCGATGCCAATAGAGCGGCACAGACACGATGTCGACAAGGATCCACATGATCCAGCTTTCCAGCCGGCGCATCGCCTGCCACCACGTCGCCAGCAAGCTCAACACCAGCAATGTGGTGTCGGCGACCGGTACCGGACTGTCGGTCCAGGTGCGCAATATCCACGAGCCCGCGCCGATGGCCGCTGCGCTGATGGAGAGCGAGACGAGCGTTTCTCGCGCGGTCGTTCGCGTGACCGGTACGCCGTGTGCGGAATCGCTTCTCGCCGCGCGCACCCACTGCCACCATCCCACGATGCCGAGCAAGGCGAAGCCTATCTGCAGCAATGCGTCGGCATACAGTCTCGCTTCGTAGAACAGCACCATGAAGCAGGCAACGTTGCCAAGGCTCACCGGCCAGTTCCAGATATGACGGATCTTGGTCAGCCATACGGTGGCGAGCCCAGTCACGAAAGCCGCGACCTCGAGCCATGTCACTGGCTGTCCGAAGATGGTCAAAGCGCAGCCCGCGACAGGATCAAATGCCGCACGCCGGCCGCAGCCCGTTCGCGCACCTGATCGAAGCTCGTGCAACCGACGATCTCGCCATCTTCGAAGACCGTTTCGAGCATGTCGGTGTGCTCCCCGGTCATCGCATCGATGCGCAGCGTTTGCGGCTCTGTCTGCGCACCCTGCGCACTTTTGACCAGCGTGAGCCGCCCTTTCTTCGAGGCCTTGCTGGTGTCGCCGATCGGCGATTTGTAGACGTCGCGCCACTCGCCGTCGACCTGCATGGCCGAGCACTTCATCGCCCATTGCATGGTGTCGCGATCGACCTTTTGCAGCAGGCCGCCGCCCATGCCGAAGGCGATGTTCTCGGCAGAGTAGCCGTTGTGATACAGGTTCGACAAGCAGAGCCGCAACGAGTCGAGGTCGACGCCGTCGCCCTGGATGATGCGCACATTGTTGAGCAGCAAAAAGCCTTTGGAATTGGTCGTGGTGCCGAAGCGGGCGCCCAAAATGCGTGCCACTTTGAGCACGGTTTCGGCCGGGTCGCCGGAGTCGGGCCGCACCACCAAAGTGGCGCCCGACTTGACCACCAGGTCTTTCAGCTCGGTGCCCCAGATCTTGTCGCACGCATTGAAGATGTCGTAGCTGTCGCTCACCACCGCGAACAGCGCGCCGGGCTTGCCGAACTGTTCGACCATGTTGCGGTACGCGCTCGATTCCTTGTCGCGGCCCCAGCCGGTGATGGTGCTGTGCTCGGCGGCCGGAATCGAAAATCCTGCGACGTCGCAGTCGTAGTAGCGCCGTGCCGCGACCAGTGCGCTCAGCGTGTCGGTGCCCATGAAGTTGACCAGGTGCGCCATGCCGCCGAGCGCCGCGGATTCGAGACTCGACACGCCGCGCGCGCCGAAGTCGTGCAGCTTGAAAGGGATCTGCGCCGCTGCGCTTTCGACCGATTCGCAAGTCGCTTCGAGGTAGCGCAGCAGCGTTGCCTTGGCCGTGCCCGACACGGTCGCGACGGTGGTCGGGTACCAAACGGCGCGCAGCAGTTCGGTTTCCAGGAAGCTGGTGACCCAGAAGAACTCGGGGTCGGTGTTCTCGATGGTGGCGAGCACGTTGTGCACCGGCACCACGCTGCCTTCGGGCACCGCGCGAATGCGCACCGGCATGCGGCCGCCATGCTTTTCGATGAGGCGCAACCAGCCTTCGCGGTTGAAGGGCTCGCCGTGCACCGCCATCAATGCGCCGGCTTCGTCGACGTCTTCGAGCGTCACTGGCGTCGACAGATATTCGCGCAGATACGCTTGCAAGCCGAAGAAGACCGAGTGGCTGAAGATGCCGCCGCGCGACTCGATGTAGCTGAACACCGTTTGCGTGCCGGGCGGGTATTGCCGCCAGTGCGACACCTTGTAGGAGTCGGTGCGCAGCAGCAGGTTGCGGCCGAGCGAGGAGGGGGATGAAGACGGAGATGCGAACGCAGCGTGTGTCATGGTGAAAGCTCCTTTCACGTTGGCGCCGTCAACCGACGCCGTTCTTGCCGACATGGCTCGGGACGAAGAATTCTCAGCTCTTGCCCAAGCCTCCTAAAAAGTGATTGGCGATGAAGTAGTGGTCTTCGTACATGTGCTCCCGCATGTCGAGGAATTCGGCGATGGGCACCCAGCGCAC
>JAQGMP010000173.1 GCA_028292285.1 Variovorax sp.
TCGTTCAGCGGCACATCGCACTCGGCGGCGATGATGAAAGGAAAGTAGCGTCCCACGCCATCGACCGACGGCATCAGCACGCCGAGCCACGCGTTGGTGCCGCCCAGTCCGCTGCCGAGCGCAAAGAACCACAGCGGGCCGGCAAGGTAGCGCTCGGTCCAGTCGGCATGTTCATCGCGCAGCCGCAAAAGGCCGCGTTGCAGCCAGTGGTCGAGCCGCTCGCGCATCGGCTCCGGCATGCGGCGGTGTGCGAAGTCGCCCAGCCCCGGCAGCTTGCCGAACCAGCCCGGCAACTCCTCCGACGCGAGGAAGGTGCGCGTCTCGCTCACAGTCCCTCCGGGCAAGAGAACTCGCGCAGCTCGCGCAGGCGGATCGGGTGCTGCACGCTGTTGGTCGTCACCTCGAAACGGGTGCGCCGGTTCTCGATGTTGAAGGTGATGAAGAAGCGCTCGGGCAGGTCGCCCTGTTCGAGTTGCGCCTTGTCGAGCGTGCGGAACAGCGCCCATGGGCCATCCGTCGACAGCCCCGAACTGCCGGTGGCCGAAGGCGGGCTGATCTGCACGCGCACCTGGTTGCTTCCCTTCGGCCCCGGCCATTGCACGGCCATCGGCACGACCGGGCCGTGCGCGTACTTCACCAACTGGCCGTCGACATCGAGGATGAACTGCGTGATGTTCTCGTCCATCTCCACCGGCCTGAAGTCCAGCCGCAACGCCGGCCCCCGACCGCCGCCGCGGAAAAAGATGTCCTTGATGCGCGCGGCACGCTCGAACTGCGCGAGCGATGCGGTGGTCACGGCGGCCTTCTCGGCCACCGGCTTGTAACGCCAGGGCTTGGTGCTGGTGTCGACCAGTGCAGCGAGCTTTTTCTGGAAGAAATCGTCCATCAAGCCACCGGGGCCGAACATCTGGCCGAAGTCTTCGGGCAGCACATCGCGGTTGCTGTTGGCGACCAGTGGATAGCGGCCGGCGATGGCGCGCGCGCAGAAGTCGGTCACCGGCCGCAGGTCCTGGCTCAGGTTGCTGCGCTCGGCGCTCTGCGCCTGCGTGGCACCCGACTGGCTCAGGTTTTCGACCATGCTGCGCACCGGTTCCGGCAGCCGGCCCGCATCGCCTTTGAGCTTGGCGGCCACATCGCCGGGCGGCGGAGACGAGCGGCTCTTTACCGCCGAATCGACCGCCGTCAGATAGACATAGACCTCGTTGAAAAGCTTGAGCGCATCGTCGAGCGGCGCGGGTCCGCCCGGCGTGCCGGCCGTGACCATGCGGCGCAACGGCTCGAAGCGATCGTCCACGATGCTCTCGATGCGCTTGGTGCTCGCCGCGGCCGGCTTGTTGGGGTCGCCGCCGAACAGATCTTCGAGACCCTTGCGCGTGTTGCGCACGGTCTCGGTCGCCTTGCTCACCACGTCTTTCGCGCCTTCGGCCGGGATCAGCGTGGTTTCTTTCACCACCGCGCGCAGGAAGTTGGCGAGGGGTGAGCTGGTGCCCGACAAGATGCGCGCGGACTCGATGTTCTTTTCGAGCCCCGTCGCGCGAATCAGCCGCACGTCCGCCAGCAAGGCCTCCCAGACCTTCACGTATTCCTCGAGGTACAGGCGCCGCACGCGGTCGGTCAGTACGCCGAGTTGCGACGCGTCTTTCAGCCGATCGGTCGCCGTGCGGTCTTGCCCCAGCACCCACGGGTCTTCTTGCGCCAGCAGCCCGGTAAGCACGGTGACCTCGGCCTGAAAGCGCTTGTAGTAGCCGTCGTAGGTGAACATGCCCGGCACGCCTTCGGTCAACGGCTTGCCGCTGATGCGCTCGAACACCAGCGGACCCGACGGGCCGGCGGCCGCCGCCACACTGAAGGCCGGCACGTCCTTGCCCAGGCGCTGGCGCTTGAGGCGGCTGAACACGCGCTGCTCCAGTGGGTAGCTCGCAAGCACGCCGCGCACGCTGCGCACCAGGTTCTCGTCCATCTTCAACGGCGAGCGCGGCGGGCCTTGCGCGATCAGCACGTCGAGCTGGTCTTCCAGTTGCTTCCGCTGATCTTCCGGGATGCCGCGGTCCATGTTGCGCGCCCAGTCGAGCGTGATCCACGCCTTGAGCGCCTCGGCATCGAAGTGCTCGGGCTGGTGCAGCATCAAATAGCTCTTCAGCGCCTCGTAGCTGAATTCGAGGTTGTCTTTTTGCGCGGTGCGAAGCTGGTCTTCGAGGCGCTTGGCGAGCTGCGGCAAAAAGGCCTCGTTGAGCGCGCGCTGGTGCGCCAGCATGGCGGCCGCGTCGAGCTTGTCGCCCTGGTAGAGGCCGAGCGTCATCGAGAGCGGCTCGTCGCCTTGCCGGTTCTCCGGCGCCTTCCAGATGTCGCGCAGGCCTTGCAGCACGGGCGCCACTTCAACGAGGTTCTGCACGCGTGCCGGCAGCGCCGCCAGCGTCTGTTTGGCGGGCTCGACCTTGGCTTCGACCGCCTTCAGGTAGTTGAGGTTCTGCCAGGCGCTGTAGCCCCATGCTGCGAGCAGGCCGAGCGTGACGAGCGTCATGAGCGACACCGTCGCCAGCCGCAGTCCATGGCGACGCCGCTCCAGCTTGACGTCGGCGCCCGCGAGCCGTTGCTCGGGAAACACCACGTCGCGCAACAGCGAGGTGAGGAAGTAGCTGCGGCCGCTGCTCTTTTGCGGCGCGAGCATCGCGCGCTCCAGCCCGAAGCTGCGCGCCAGGCTGCCCATCACGCGATCGATCGGGCTGCCTTCTTGCGTGCCGCTGGTGAAGTACACGCCGCGCACCCACGGCGGCTGCGTGAAGCGCGAGCCGGTGAACACCTGGTCGAGCAAGTCGGACAGCAGCGGCCCGACCGAGCCCAGCTGCGCCGGGAAACCGAAGATGGCCGCACGCCGCGTGACATCCGACTCGTGCTGCATGCGGTTGATGAGCCCGTCGTTGATGCGGTCGTGCAGCAAGCCGAACTCGCGGCCGAACGCGGCCGACAAGCCCTTCTCGTCGACCTGCACCACCTCCTCGGCCGGCAGCGTGAAGCCGAAGACCTGCGCGCGTTGTTCCTTGCCGAGGTCGGCGAAGTATTCGGTGAAGCCGTAGAGCAAGTCGCTCTTGGTCACCAGCACATAGACCGGCAACCTCGTCGTGAGCTTGGCATCGAGTTCGAGCAGCCGCGCACGAATCGACGATGCCAGCGTGCTGCGCGCCTCGGCGCCTTGGCTCAACAGGTCGGCCACGCTCACCGTCAAGAAGACGCCGTTGAGCGGTCGCCGCGGGCGCACCTTTTTCAAGAGGCCAAGAAAGCCTTCCCACGCGTTCTTGTCTTCGGCCTGGTGGCTGTCTTGCGTCGTGTAGCGGCCGGCGGTGTCGATGAGCACCGCCTCGTCGGTGAACCACCAATCGCAATTGCGCGTGCCGCCGACACCGCGGATGGCGCCGGGGCCGAACTTGTCGGCCAGCGGAAACGACAGGCCCGAGTTGACCAGCGCCGTGGTCTTGCCCGCACCCGGTGCGCCGATGAACACGTACCACGGCAGGTCGTAGAGATAGCTGCCGCCCGACAACGACAACCAGTCGCGCCAGCCGGGCTTGCGGCCGGCCGCGTGCAGGCGCATTTGCTTCAGCGTCGCGACCGCTTCGGTGAAGCGGGTGTCGAGCACCTTTTGCTCACCGGCATCGACTCCGCCAGCCGGGCCGGTCTGGGCGGCCGGTGCCGTCATCAGCCCTTCCGTCAGGTTCTTGCTGGCCTTGCGCGTGCGCCAGCGCTTCCAGATCGCGCGCAACACCGCGATGAGCA
>JAQGMP010000375.1 GCA_028292285.1 Variovorax sp.
CTGGTGACGCTGCGCGGCGAGCGCGCGCAGTTTCTCGGCGCGCAAGGCGTCGGCGACCTGGGGCTGGGCAAGATGCCCAACGCGCAGATCGATCTCTTCGTGCGCTATCACATGGACGATGCTGCGCTCGCGCAAGCCGCCGCTACCACCAGCCCGCAAGTGCAGGCTGCCTTGCGTGGCTATGTGGCTGGCTACAACCGCTACCTGCAAGACGCCGGACCTGGCGGCTTGCCCGAAGCCTGCCGCGGCAAGGCGTGGGTGCGGCCGATGACCATGGCCGACCTGTCGCGCTCGACCGAGATGTCGATGATTCAGGGCGGCCTCGGTGCGCTGGCGGGCGCGGTGCTGGCGGCGGTGCCGCCCGTGACCAGGACAGCGGACACGAAGCCTGTCGATCTGCAGCAAGCGGCCGCCGAGATCGCGCGCTACAGCTTCAACGAGAACCCCGAAGGCGGCGAGCTGGGTTCGAACGGCTGGGCCTTTGGCCGCAACGCGACGCCGGACGGCCGCGGCCTGGTGCTCGGCAATCCGCACTTTCCGTGGACCGGCGTCAATCGCTTCTGGGAATTGCACCAGACCATTCCCGGCCAGCTCGACGTGATGGGCGCCACCGGCGGCCTGAGCCCGGTCGTGTCGATCGGCTTCAACAAGGACGTCGCGTGGACGCACACGGTGTCGACCGGCAAGCGCTTCACGCTCTACGAACTGAAGCTCGACCCGGCCGATCCGACTGTGTATTGGGTCGACGGCCAGCCCAAACGGATGACGGTGCGCACGGTCACCTTGCCTGCCAATGCAGTTTCCACCGCCAACGGTGGCGCGCCCGCGCAGCACACCTTCTATTCGACCGACTGGGGTCCGGTGATCTCGCTGCCGCGCGCCGGCCTCGGCTGGACTGCGCAGCGCGCCTATGCCCTGCGCGACGCCAACACGCTCAACGTGCGCTCGGCCGAAAGCTGGATGCGGATGGGCCAGGCGCGCAACGTGAACGAGCTGCGCGCGGCCATGGGCAACCAGGGCATGCCGTGGATCAACACCATCGCGGCCGATCGCGACGGCAACGCGATGTATGCCGACCTGTCGGCGGTGCCCGATGTCTCGGCCGACATGCTGAAGGTCTGCACGCCCTCGCCCGCCGCGGCCGCGCTGCTCAATGCCGCCGGCCTGCCGGTGCTCGACGGATCGCGCAGCGCGTGTGCGTGGATGCGCGACAGCACCGCGGCGTCGCCGGGACTGATCGCGCCGGCGCGCATGCCGGTCGTCATCACGCCCGACTACGTGCAGAACAGCAACGACAGCTTCTGGCTGAGCAATCCGGACGTGGCGCCGATGCCGGGGGTGTCGCCACTGGTCGGCTTCATCGGCACGCCGCAGCGGCTTCGCACGCGCAGCGCCATCATGGAAATCCGCGGTCGGCTTGCCGGCACCGATGGACTGCCGGGCAACCGCATGGGCGCCGCTGAACTGCGCAGCGTGATCTTCCGCGACAAGAACCTGGCCGGCATGCTGGTGATGGACGATCTTGCCGCCGCCTGTGCCGCGAGCGCGGCCGAATTGACGCCCGACCAGACCGCCGGTTGCCGCGTGCTCACCGCCTGGGACCGCACCAGCAACGCCGCCTCGCGTGGCGCCCCGCTGTTCCGCGAGTTCTGGCGCGCCACCAAGGATGTGCCGAAGGTCTGGCGCGTGCCGTTCGATGCGGCCCAGCCGGTGACCACGCCGGCCGGGCTCGACATGGCGACGCCAGCGACGCGTGCGGCCGTATTCAAAGCGCTCGCCGAGGCTGTCAGCACGCTGCGCGTGGCCGGCTTCGCGCTCGACACGCCGTTGGGCAATCCGCAGTCGCGTCTGGTGCGCGGAGAGAAGATCGCACTGCACGGCGGCGACGAATTCGAGGGTGTGCTCAACAAGCTGGAGTCGCAGGGTCAATCGTTGATCGACCCGAAGGGCTACAACGTCAACTACGGCAGCAGCTACATCCAGGTCGTGACCTTCGACGAGCGCGGCCCGGTCGCGCAGGGGCTGTTGACGTATGGCCAGAGCAGCGACCTCGCCTCGCCGCGCGCGTACGATCAGTTGCCGATGTTCGCTGCCAAGCAGTGGCAGCCCTTGCCCTTCCATCCGGCGGACGTCCAGGCGCAGCGCCAGGGGCGGCCGCTGCAACTCGTCTACTGATGACCACACCTTCCAGCCCGCCTCACTTCACGGTTCAGCATCCCGCGGGATACGAAGAACTCGTGCGCCTCGCCGCCGCCCAGCCTCTGGATCCGGCGTGCGACCACTTCTACTTTCTGCGCCATGGCCAGACCGGCCGCAATGCGCAGCGCATCTTCCAGGCGGTCGACGAACCCTTGAGCGAACTCGGATTGCAGCAAGCGGCACGGGCAGCAGCCGTGCTCGCGGGCGAGCCCATCCGCACGCTGGTGGCGAGCGACGCGCACCGTGCGCTGACCACCGCGAAAACAGTCGGCGCCGCGCTCGAGCTGGTGCCGCTGGAACGCGAGGACCTGCGCGAGCGCCACTTCGGTGACCTGATCGGCACCTCGTCGGCGGCGATCGACTGGGCGGGCGCACCGGCAAATGGTGAGACCTTGGCCGGCTTCGTCGAGCGCAAACGCAGCGCGCTGGCCGCGGCGCTGGCCGAACCGGCGCCCGTGCTGGTGGTGGCGCACGGCGGCACGCTGTACGTACTGGCCGCGCTGCTCGGTGTGCAGATCGGGCCCGACGTGCTCGGCAATGCGCAGCCATTGAAGT
>JAQGMP010000511.1 GCA_028292285.1 Variovorax sp.
TGCGCCAGCGCCATCGTGAAGCCATGCATGCCGGCCTTGGCGGCCGAATAGTTGGTCTGGCCGGCCTGCCCCTTGGCGCCGTTGACCGAGCTGATGTTGACGATGCGGCCCCAGCCCTTTTCGACCATGTCGCCGACCACCTGCTTGGTGACGTTGAACATGCTGTTGAGGTTGGTTTCGATCACCGCGCTCCAGTCTTCCGGCGTCATCTTGATGAACATGCGGTCGCGCGTGATGCCGGCGTTGTTCACCAGCACGTCGATGGCGCCGTGTTCGGCCTTGGCCTTGGAAAAAGCTTCGACGGTGGACTTCCAGTCGCCGACGTTGCCGACCGATGCGAAGAATTCGTAGCCCTCGGCTTTTTGTTCGCCCAGCCACTTGGCGTGATCGCGTGTCGGGCCGCAGCCGGCGATGACGGTAAAGCCGTCCTTGTGAAGGCGCTGGCAAATGGCGGTTCCGATGCCACCCATGCCCCCGGTGACGTATGCGACTTTTTTGCTCATGTTATTTCCTGGAATTCGGTACAGCCGGAACTGGCACTGTCACTTTAGCGAAATTTGCCCTTGCGGCGGCTGAGGAAAACACTGACGCGAGCTTGCAACCAGCTGTCACGAGGCGTATCTATACTCGTTCGATGTCATCGATCGAGCTCGCCGGCGTCGCCAAATCCTGGGGCCAGACCACCGCCCTTCACGCTGTCAATTTGCAGATCGAAGCGGGGACTTTTTGCGTCTTGCTCGGCCCTTCGGGCTGCGGCAAATCGACGACGCTGCGAATCATCGCCGGGCTCGAAGCGGCGACGGCCGGCCAGGTGCGCATCGACGGCCGCGACGTGACCGACGCGCCGCCGGCACAGCGCGGCATCGCGATGGTGTTTCAGAACTACGCGCTCTTTCCGCACCTGACCGTGGCCGACAACATCACTTTCGGGCTCTCGGTGCGCAAGACGCCTGCCGCGGAAACCGCGGCGCGGCTGAAGGAAACAGCGGCGCTGCTGGGTCTTTCGGCCCTGCTCGACCGTCGCCCGGGCCAGCTTTCGGGCGGGCAGCAGCAGCGCGTCGCGCTCGGCCGGGCGCTCGTGGCGCGCGCCAGCGTGTGCCTGATGGACGAACCACTGTCGAACCTCGACGCGCAGCTGCGCCAGGAAATGCGGCTCGAACTGCGCGACCTGCAGCAAAAGCTCGGGCTCACCGTCGTCTACGTGACCCACGACCAGACCGAGGCGATGAGCATGGCCGACCAGGTCGTGCTGCTGAACCAGGGCCGCGTCGAGCAGGCCGGCGCGCCGCGTGAGCTCTATGCGGAACCCGCGACGACCTTCGCGGCCCGCTTCATCGGTACGCCGCCGATGAATCTCGTGGCCATCGAGGCGGGGTGCATCGCCGGAAGCGATGTCGCGATCGGGCTCACCGCGACGACGCTCGGCGTGCGCCCCGAAGCGATTTCGCTGGCGCCGCACATCGACAACCCGGAGAGCCTGGGCGTCCCGGCGACCGTCGCCAGCGTCGAATACCTCGGCGCCGACCTCGTCCTGCGCTGCAGCGTCGGCACACAGACCTTGCTGGTGCGCGCCGACGGGCGCTACATCGTCCAGCCCGGCGATGCCGTGCGGCTGCACTGGGCGCCGCACGACAGCCACGGCTTCGACGCCGCCGGCCAACGAATTCACTGACCCGCTTCCTGTCCCTTCTTCTCCGCCTTCTTCTCCGCCTTTTTTTGCAAGGATCCTTCCCCATGAGACGAGCTACATTCCTGCGCGCCGCCACGGTCCATATCGCCGCCGCCATTGCCGTGCTGGCCGGTGTCACGACGCCGCTGCATGCGCAAACGCCGGTCGAAGTGCAGTTCTACTACCCGGTGGCGGTCGGCGGCCCGATTGCCAAGACCATCGACGGTTTTGCCGCGGGCTTCATGAAGGACAACCCCGGCATCAAGGTGACGCCGATCTACGCCGGCACCTACCAGGAAACCATCGTCAAGGCGCTCACCGCGCACAAGTCGGGCACGCCGCCCGTCACGTCGGTGCTGCTGTCGACCGACATGTTCACGCTGATCGACGAAGACGCGATCGTGCCGTTCGACAGCTTCGCCAAAACGGCCGAAGACAAGGCATGGATGGGCAGCTTCTACAAGGCCTTCATGGCCAACAGCCAGACCGGCGGCAAGACCTGGGGCATTCCGTTCCAGCGCTCGACCGTCGTCATGTACTGGAACAAGGAGCTCTTCAAGGAAGCCGGACTCGACCCCGAAAAAGGCCCGACCAACTGGGCCGAGCTGAAGGCGGCCGCGACCAAGCTCACGAAGAAAGACGCCAGCGGCAAGACCACGCAGTACGGCGTGCAGATTCCGTCGAGCGGCTTCCCGTACTGGCTGTTCCAGACGCTGACGACACCCAACGACGCCCTCCTGGCCAACGACGCGGGCACGCAGGTCAAGTTCGACGATCCGAAGGTCGTCGAAGCGCTGCAGTACTGGGTCGATCTCGGCAAGGCCGGCATCCATCCACCGGGTGTCGTCGAGTGGGGCACCACGCCGAAAGACTTCTTCGAGAAAAAGGCCGCCATCATCTACACGACCACCGGCAACCTGACCAACATCAAGGCCAACGCCAAGTTCGATTTCGGCGTCGGCATGATTCCCGGCAACAAGCGCAAAGGCTCGCCGACCGGCGGCGGCAACTTCTACATCTTCAAGAAGTCGACACCGGCGCAGCAAGAGGCTGCCTTCAAGTTCGTGCAGTGGGTGACGCAGCCGGAGCGCGCTGCGCAGTGGAGCATCGAGACCGGTTACGCCGGCATCTCGCAAGCCGCCTACGACACCCCTGCATTGAAGAAGTACGGCACTGATTTTCCCGCGGCGCTGGTGGCGCGGGATCAGCTGCCGGTGTCTGTCGCCGAATTTTCGACGCACGACAACCAGCGCGTGACCAAGGCGCTGAACGACGGCTTGCAAGCCGCGCTCACCGGCACCAAGACGCCGGCGCAGGCGATGAAGGACGCGCAAGCCGAAGCCGATCGCATCCTGCGTTCCTATAAGTGAACAAGCGCTCGGTCCATGCGTGGTTGATGCTGCTGCCGGCACTCGTGCTGCTGGTGGCGTTCACGCATTGGCCGGCGGTGTCGACGCTCGTCGACAGTTTTTTCTCGACGCCCAAAGGCGCGCGGCCCGGCGTGTGGGTGGGCCTTGAAAACTACCAGTCGATGGCGGCCGATCCGGTGTTCTGGAAGGCGGTGCGCAACAACCTGTGGTTTGCCGGCGCGACGATTCCGTGCTCGATCGGGCTCGCGCTGGTGATGGCGCTGTGGGTCAACGAGCGCATCGCCGGCCGCGCCTTTTTGCGCATGGCGTACTTCACGCCGACCGTGCTGCCGATGATCGCGGTCGCCAACATCTGGCTTTTTTTCTATACGCCGCAGTACGGCTTGCTGGAGCAGATCACCGGCGCGTTCGGCCTGCCGTCGCACAACTGGCTCGGCAGCCCGAGCACCGCACTCGGCGCGGTGACCGTGGTCGCCATCTGGAAGGAGTCCGGCTTCTTCATGATCTTTTATCTGGCCGCATTGCAGACGCTCAACCCGAGCCTGCGCGAGGCCGCGGCCATCGAAGGCGCGTCGCGCTGGTATTTCTTCAGGCGGGTGCAGTGGCCGCTACTGATGCCCACCACGCTGTTCGTGCTGGTCAATGCTTTCATCAACGCGTTTCGCATGGTCGACCATTTGTTCGTGCTCACCCGCGGCGGCCCGGACAACGCGTCGACG
>JAQGMP010000519.1 GCA_028292285.1 Variovorax sp.
GAGCGGCGACAACGTCATCGGGCATCATCAATCCAATGATTTCAATCGCGCCAGTCTAGTGATGGACCCAATTGCATCCAAGGCATCCATAGCCGTTACAGCCGCCACAGCGCCCGCGCCCAGCCGCCTCGTCGCCTATGCCTGCCTCGCACTGAGCATGTCGCTCGTCGGCAGCTACGTCGCACTCTCCAAACCGCTGGTGGCCGCGCTTCCCGTGTTGCTACTGGCCTGGATGCGATTCGGCATCGCCGCGCTCGCCATGCCGCACTGGCTAAAGCGACCGGCCGATGAACCACCGATGACACGGCACACGCGCGGCCTCGTTTTTCTCGAGTCGTTCCTCGGCAACTTCATGTTCTCGATCTGCATGTTGTTCGGCGTGAGCATGACCAGTGCGGTGTCGGCCGGCGTGATCATGGCATCGATACCGGCCGTGGTTGCAGTAACCAGCTGGATCTTCTTGCGCGAGCGCATCACGCTGCGCATCGCCGGTGCCATCGGCTGCGCTGCGGCGGGCATCGCGTTGCTGGCGTTCGCGCCTGCGCACGCAGCACCCACTGCTGACGCGGCGCAAACCGGCATGCCATGGCTCGGCAACTTGCTGGTGTTTTGCGCGGTGCTGTGCGAGTCGGCGTATGCCGTCATCGGCAAGTCGCTTACCGGGCGCCTCGGCCCCAAGCGCATTTCTTCGCTCATCAATCTGTGGGGCTTCGCGCTCTCGACGCCCTTCGGCATCTGGTTTGCATGGCGCTTCGACTTCGCAGGCGTGCACGTCGGCACATGGCTTTTGCTCGTGGTCTATGCGATGGCCGCGAGCATCTGGACCGTGTGGCTGTGGATGACGGGATTGCGCAATGTGCCTGCCTCGCAAGCCGGCGTTTTTACCGTGATGTTGCCCGTGAGCGCGGCAATGGTGGGCGTGCTGGTGCTGGGCGAAAGCCTCTCGATGCTGCAGCTGGTGGCGTTCGCAGCGGCGCTCGCAGGCGTGATGCTCGCGACCTGGCCCGCGCGCACGAAGAAAACATAGCGCGCTCCTGCGCCGGCTATTCGTCGCTCTTCGCTCTGTTTCCCCTCTGAAAAAACAACAGCCCCCAATGAAAAAGTCGCTTTTTCACTTGGAAACGCGTTTTTTCTCCTTTAGCATCCGCATTGCCAGTGGAGACGCTGTTTTTCATTGGTGAATGTCCAACCAAAAAAGGAAATCAAACCATGGCAACTGCAAAAAAGGCTCCGGCCAAAAAGGCTCCCGCAAAGAAGGCTGTTCCGGCCAAGAAAGCGGCTGCTCCGGCAAAGAAGGCTGCTCCTGCGAAGAAGGCAGCACCCGCAAAGAAGGCTGCTCCTGCGAAGAAGGCGCCTGCCAAGAAGGCCGCACCCGCCAAGAAGCGCACGCCCAACGCTGCCTTCATGAAGGCCTTGACCCCCAGCCCGGCACTCGCCGCTGTGGTCGGCTCCACGCCGCTGCCGCGCACCGCAGTCGTCAGCAAGCTGTGGGACTACATCAAGAAGAACAATCTTCAAGACAAGGCCAACAAGCGCAACATCAATGCCGACGCCAAGCTGAAGGAAATCTTCGGCAAGCCGCAAGTGTCGATGTTCGAACTGGCTTCGCTGATCGGCAAGCACGTCAAGTAAGCCTCGGGCGCTTCGTGCGCCTGAAACTGGAAAGCCGGCTCATGCCGGCTTTTTTTCGTCTTGCGTGCGGCGTCTTCAGTCAAGCCGCTCTTCGAAACCTCAAGGCGCGGGCCGCGCTTGTGCCGCCTTGGTAATCGAAGACAGGGTGCCGCGCGTCGAGATGATTTCCGCATCGAGCGGAATCTCGATCAGCGTGCCGGTGTCGGCTTCCAGCGCCCGCAGCAGTGCGCCTTCGAACTGCGATGTGGCAGTCACTTTTTCCGCCGCGTACCCGTAGGCGCGAGCCAGCGCGCAGAAGTCCGGGTTGCGCAGCGCGGTGCCGCTGACCTTGTTCGGATACTCGCGTTCCTGGTGCATGCGGATGGTGCCGAACATGCCGTTGTTCAGCAGCACGATGATGCTCTTGCCGCCGTGCTGCGACGCCGTCGCGAGCTCTTGACCGTTCATCAGGAAGTCGCCGTCGCCGGCGATGGTGAAGGCGACGCGGCCGGTCGTCAGATTGGCCGCGATGCCGGCCGGCACGCCGTAGCCCATCGCGCCGCTGGTCGGCGCCAGTTGCGTCTTGTGGCCCTTGGCAAGCCCGTGATAGCGGAAGAAACGATGCACCCAGCTCGCGAAATTACCGGCGCCATTGGTGATGGCCGCGTCATGCGGCAGATGCTTTTGCAGCAGGGCCACGACCTCGGCCATGTCGACCGCGCCGCGCGGCATGTCGGCCGGCAAGCCGGGCAAGGGCTGCGGTACCAGGTTGGCAAGGTAGTCGGCATGCGCGGCCTCGGTCCATGCTTCCCACGGCACTTCGGTCGGCGCGCTCAGCACCTCGAGACTGCGCGCCGCAGCGCTCATGCCAGCGTTGATGGCCAGGTCGGCCTGGTACACGCGGTTGAGTTCTTCCGCGCTGGCGTGGATGTGCACCAGCGTCTGCTTCGCCTTGGGCGCTTCGAGCAGCGTGTAGCCACCGGTCGTCATCTCCCCCAGGCGCGGGCCGATCGCGATGACCAGGTCGCTATCCGTGATGCGCGCCGCCAACTTCGGGTTGATCGCGATGCCGACATCCCCCGCATACAGCGGGTGGTGGTTGTCGAAAGTGTCCTGAAAACGAAATGCATTGCCAACCGGTAGCTTCCAGTTTTCGGCAAAGCGCTGCAGCGCCTGAGCCGATTGCGTGGTCCACCCGCTGCCGCCAGCGATGACGAACGGCCGCTGCGCCTTCATCAGCAATTCGCGCAAAGTGCGCAGCGACCCTGGATCGCTCCATGGCTGCACCGCCTCGACGCGGCCGAGCGGACGCGCCCCCGTCGTCGAACGCAGCATGTCTTCGGGCAGCACCAGAACCACCGGGCCGGGCCGGCCGTTCATCGCCGTCGAAAAAGCGCGGGCGATGTATTCCGGAATGCGGCTCGCATCGTCGATGCGCTCCAC
>JAQGMP010000571.1 GCA_028292285.1 Variovorax sp.
CCTCGTTGATCGGGCCGGGGCTCAGCACGATCTCGCAACCTACCGATGAGATCGGCCGCACGGCGGCGAACTGTCTGATCGAGCGGTTGAAGGGGCTGGACGTCGCACCGCGGCAGTTGCTGCTGCCGGGTGAGCTGGTGGTGCGCGGCTCGTCGCTGCGCTCCGAGGGCTGAGCAGCGGGCGGACTGTTCGGTCGCGGCGCAACGGGCGCCAGCTGCCGTTCGCGTGAAATCGTTCACGGTCCAACGGTCAGCGCGATACTCATAATCAGCCCGGGTCGCATCCACATCCGCAACACATAAGCGGGGGATGCGTCGAATGGTTTCCGGGGAGTTTTATGCAAGCACTGTCACACGCGCTGACCATCGTCAGCGCGGCTATTCCTGTTGTCGCGGGCACGCCGGCCCTCGAACCGGTCCGCTTGTCGGGTCAAGAAGGCATCAGCAATCTTTTCGAATATCAGCTGTTGCTGAAGACGCCCGATGCGCTCAACTTCGGCTTTACCGGCGCGGCCGATTTCAATCTCGACGACTTCATCGGCCGCGAGATCAGCTGCAGCATCGAACTCGATGGCGCCGGGGTGTTCGTGGCGGGTGCAACCGGCGCCAGCACCGACCACATCGGTGCTGGCTCTCGGCAGATCAATGCGCTCATCACCGACGCGGCACTCTGGGGTGAAGAAGGGCGGCACGTCCAGTACAAGCTCACCCTGCGCCCTTGGTTGCACTTGGCGACCCTGTCCACCGACTGCAAGATCTTTCAGAACAAGACCGTTGTCGAGATCCTGGACGAACTGCTCTCCGACTACGGTTTTCCAGTCGACAAAAGGCTCTTCGAAACCTATCCCGCCCGCGACTTTCAGACGCAGTGGAACGAAAGCGACTTCGCCTTCTTCGAGCGCCTTTGCCAGGAATGGGGCATCAGCTACCACTTCGAGCACGCCGACGGCAAGCACCGGCTCGTGCTCAGCGATGCGATGGGCAGCTACAAACCCAACGATAGCGCAGCCTACCGAGCCCTGGATTACCACGTGCCCGGATGGAAAACCGATGCCGAGTACATCAGCAGCTTCGTGCCCGCGAGCCACCTGACCAGCGGCCGGTACAGCACTACCGACTACGACTACGCCCGGCCCAGGGCGGACCTTTCCGTGGTCCGCAAAGATCCCAGGCCCACCGGCCAAGCCGACGGCGAGGTCTACCAGTGGCACGCCAGCGGGACGGGGAGCACCGGCAGTCACTATGCGCAGCCGAACGCCGGCACCGCCGAATCGAACGACGCCTTGGGCGAAGGCCGCTTTCTGGCACTGCTGCGCATGCAGGCACTGCGGACGCATGGCGATCGCGCTGAGGCCAGCGGCAATCTGCGCGGCATGGTGCCGGGCTGCACTTTCAGGCTGCAGAAGCATCCGCGGCAGGCGGCCAACGTCGAGTACCTGATCCTGCAGACGCGCTTCGTCATCGAAGACGTCGCGCAGGACAGCCAGAACAAGGACGCCATCCGTGACCGGCAGCAACGCTGGCAGGTGCAGGTGGACTTCACGGCGCATCCGGTCACCCAGACTTTGCGCCCGGCGCCCACGAGAGCCAAACCGCTGACCGGTGGGCCTCAGCCCGCGCTCGTCGTCGGCCCGGAAGGCGAGAACCTCTGGACCGACAGCCTCGGCCGCATCAAGGTTCAGTTTCCGTGGGACCGGAACGGACAAAAGAACCAGCATTCCACGTGCTGGTTGCGCGTGAGCAGTCAGTGGGCCGGCAATCAGTTGGGCGGCGTGCACTTGCCGCGTATCGGGCAAGAGGTGGTGGTCGACTTCTATGGCGGCGATCCCGATCTTCCGATTTGCACGAGCCGGGTTCACAACCAGATGAACCAGCCGCCGTGGGCACTGCCGAACCAGAGTGCGCTATCGGGTTTTCGCAGTCGCGAGCTGACCAAGGACGGCGGCAACAGCGCGGCCGGACGCAGCAACCATCTGGTGTTGGACGATACGGCCGAGAAGATTCAAATTCAGCTCAAGTCCGATCACCAGCACAGTTCGTTGAGCCTGGGACACATCACGCGGGTGGAAGACAACGCGGGGCGCAAGGACGCCAGAGGCGAAGGATTCGAGCTGCGCACCGATGGATGGGGTGCGGTGCGTTCCGAAAGAGGCTTGCTGCTTTCCACCGACGGTCGCACCCAGGCCGTCGGCGGCATGCTGAGCCGCGACGAGCTGGTGCGCTGCCTGGAGCAGGCGCTCTTCATCGCCAAGGATCTCGACAAGGTTGCCGCCCGATGCGAGGGCGGAAAGCGCGACACCGATCCTCAGGAAAAGCTGAGCCAGGCCATCGACGCGCTTGGGCACGGCGCCAGCAACGAACTCGATGCCAAGGGAAAGGCCGGAGGCGGTCAACCCGTGATGGGGCTCAGCGGCGCAGCAGGACTGGCGCTGGGCACGCCACAAGACCTGACCCAGTACGCCGGCGTCAACATCGACACCGTCGCCGGCAACAACCAGCAGCACTACGCCGACAAGTCCATCCTGCACGCCGCCGGCAAAGACATCGAGCAGTTCGCCCACAAGGGTGACATCCGCCACATTGCCAGCGAAGGCAAGGTCATCGTGCAAGCGCAACACAACAGCGCTGAAATCACCTCGCAAAAGCGCCTTC
>JAQGMP010000177.1 GCA_028292285.1 Variovorax sp.
TGTACGCGCGCTCCACCGTCGCCGATTTCGAAAGCTCCGGCAGCGACGGCGTCGCCGTCGAGCCCGCCGCCGCGCCGGTTTCGCGCAAGCTCACCCGCGTGAAGCGCGACGTCGCGGCCGCCCCTTCGAACGACCCGGCCGATCCCACGGGCAAGTGATGCAGACGCTGAGCTCGGCCGGGGGCGCCGCGCGCCGAACCCGCAAGGCGTTGCGCATCGCCCTCAGCCACTACGTCGCCAATGGCCTGTCGGTGGCGTTCGGGCTGCTGCTGATCTCGGGCGGCCTGCACCTGTGGCTGGGCACCGTTGCCGGGGCAGCGGCCTCGGTCGGCGTCATCGTGGCGTCGCCACCCGACATGGCCGCGCCGCGCCGCGGCAAGTTCTTGCAGATGCTGCCGGCGCCACTGATCAGCATGCCGCTGTTCTTCGTGGTCCAGTGGCTGCACACCGCGCCGCTGCAGCTCGGGCTGGTGCTGGTTCCCCTCACGTTTCTCTCCTTCACGCTGATGGCATGGGGCAAGCGCGGCATTCCGATCGCCATCGCGATCATGCTGGCGATGATCTTTTCGATGGCCACGCCGCCGCCGACCGACTTGCACGAAGCACTCGAACGGACGCTGCACTTCGGCATGGGCGCCGGGCTGTACGTCATCTACGCCACCGTCGCCAACCTGGCGCTCAACGCCCGCTACCGCGTGCAACTCATCGCCGATGTGCTGCTGGCGCTGTCGAACCTGATGCGCACCGAGGCGCGCCAGTTCAGCGCCAAGGACGAGACCGACGACGTGCGCGATGCACCCGCGCCGATGCTCGGCCAGTTGCTCACGCAGCAAGCCGCTTTGGCCGACCAGATCCAGGCGGCGCGCGACATCGTGCTCGAGTCGCCACGCACGCCGCGGCGCCAGCGGCTCGCGGGCATGCTGGTCATCGTGCTGGAGATGCGCGACCACCTGCTGGCCAGCGAGCTCGACCTCGACGTGCTGCGGACGCACCCCGACCACGCCGCCCCGCTCGGCGAGATGCGGGCGGTGCTCGAATTGATCGCGGACGACCTCACGCGGCTGGCCGATTCGCTGCTGTTCGGCCGCAAGCCGCACTCGATAGAAGACCGCCGGCCCACGCTGTCGGCCATCGCCATTCCGACCTACACCGGCCGCCCCGATGGCCTGGCCGCGCCCAACACAGCCGTGCTGGCACGAGGCCTGGCGAGCCGCATCGGCCACCTCAACGACGAGGTGATGCGCCTGACCGCGCTGGCGCGGGGCGAGCGCGAGCCCGACCTTGCCGTGGTGCGCGCCAACTGGCAGATGTTCGTCAGCCCGACGGCGTGGTCGTGGCGCCCTTTCCTCACGCTGTGGAACTGGGACGCACCGCCATTGCGCCACGCCATTCGCGCCGCGCTCGCCATCGCCGCCGGCTACAGCATCGCGGTGTTGCTGCCCTGGGGCTCGCACGACTACTGGATCCTGCTGACCATCGTCGTCGTGCTGCGCGGCAGCCTCTCGCAAACACTGGAGCGGCGCAATGCGCGCGTGGCCGGAACGATGCTCGGCTGCGTGCTGGCCGTCGGCTTGTTGTCGACGCACCCGACGGCATTGGTGCTGCTGCTTTCGGTGACCTGCGCGCAGGCCGTGGCGCACGGCTTCGCGGTGCGCCGCTACCTCATCACGGCCGTCGCGGCGACGGTGCTCGGCCTGGTGCAGGCGCACCAGCTGTACGCCGGCGCCAGCCCGACCTTCGCGCTGGTCGAGCGCATTGCCGACACGCTGATCGGCGCGGCTGTGGCGTGGGGCTTTTGCTACGTGCTGCCCTCGTGGGAGCGCAGCCAAATTCCCGCCCTGGTGGCACGCACGCTTCTGGCGCAGGCGCGCCACGCCCGGTTGGCGCTCGGCCTCGGCCAGCTGCAGGCTGTCGACACCAGCCCTGAACTCGAGTGGCGGCTGGCGCGCAAGGAGGCGTTCGACAGCCTTTCCGCGCTGGTGCAAGCCACCCAGCGATCGCTCTCCGAACCGCGCGCCGTGCGGCCGCCGATCGAGCCGCTCGAACGGCTGCAGGCGCACAGCTACCAGTTGCTGGCGCAGCTCAGCGCGGTCAAGTCGATGCTGGTGCTGCGGCGCGATCGGCTGACGCCGTCTGAGATCGCCGGACCGCTGGCGCGCACCGCCGAGCAGATTCAGGCGGCGATCGGCGACCCGGCCTCAGCGTCTGCCAAGGCGGCAAAAGCAGTCGAGGCCGCAGAGGCTGGCGAGGCGATTGCCGAGGTTGCGCCGCGCGTGCGGGTGGCCGGGCCCATCCCGTTGCCCGATCCGTTCGACAACGACATCAGCCCGTGGCTGCTGCGCCGGCTCGACCTTGCCAGCGGCCTCGCACTGCAGCTGCGCGACGACGCGGCGCGCATCTTGCTGGCGGAAAAAGAGGCCGAAACGATCGCAGGCCTGTTGCCGAAGGAGGCTTGATGGAACCGCACGCACTGCTCGCCCACCCTTGGTTCGGCACGTGGGTCGCTGCGCTGATCGCCGCGGCGTCGGGGCTGCTGGTGTACCGCGTAGGCGGCATGCTGCTGCTGCGCCTGACGCGCCACGCCGTCGCGTTGAATTCGATGATCTCGAAGGCGCGCACTGCCGCGCGCTGGGCCATTCCGCTGGTCGCGCTGCAGATGGTGTGGCAGGCCGCACCGGACGACCTGCACTACATCGACAGCGTGCGGCATCTCAACGGCCTGCTGCTCATCGCGGCGTGCACCTGGCTGGCGGTGCGATGCATCAACGGCTTCACCGAAGGCGTGCTCGCCAAGCACCCGGCGAACGTCGACGACAACCTGCAGGCCCGCCGCATCCACACGCAGGCCAGGGTGCTGGCGCGCACCGCCAGCACGATGGTTCTGGTGGCCGGTGCGGCGCTCATCCTCATGACGTTTCCGGGCGCGCGGCAAGTCGGCGCCAGTCTGCTGGCATCGGCCGGCGTCATCGGCATCGTGGCCGGTCTGGCTGCCAAGCCGGTGTTCAGCAACCTGATCGCCGGCTTGCAGATTGCGCTGGCGCAACCGATACGCATCGACGACGTGCTCATCGCCGAGGGCGAATGGGGCAAGGTCGAAGAGATCACCGGCACCTTCGTCGTGATGAAGCTGTGGGACGAGCGACGCTTGATCCTGCCGCTCAGCTACTTCATCGAAAAGCCGTTCCAGAACTGGACACGGCAGAGCGCGCAATTGCTCGGCTCGGCGTTTATCTACGTCGACTACACGATGCCGTTGGCACCGTTGCGCGCGGAGATGGAGCGCATCGTGCGCGCCGCGCCCGAGTGGGACGGCCGCGTGTTCGTGCTGCAGGTGACCGACGCCACGGAGCGCACGATGCAGTTGCGCATCCTTGCAACCGCCGCCACCGCACCGCTGGCGTTCGATCTGCGCTGCCGCATCCGCGAAGGGCTCATCGACTTCGTGCAGCGTGAGTACCCTGACTCGCTTCCCAAGCTGCGCATGCAGGATCTGGGGGGGCCGTCGGCGTCGTCGGGCTCACCCGCCTCAGCCGGCCCGGCCGCGCCCGCGCCGACCG
>JAQGMP010000606.1 GCA_028292285.1 Variovorax sp.
GTCCTCAAATAGCGAGAACGTATGAAAGAACCGACGGAGAAGAATCGGGCTAACCCGCACCCGCCGGCGATTGCAATTCATTTAATATATGAAATGATTGGCGCCGCATGACCACTGTCTTCAAACACCGGAACCTGCCCCGCCTGCTTTTGCAGGCCCGTGAATCGATCATGGAACGCACGCGGCCGCAGCTGCGCGAGCATGGGCTGTCGGACCAGCAGTGGCGCGTTCTCCGCGTGCTCGGTGAGCATGGTGCGGTAGAGACCGGACTGGTCGCGCGCGAGGCCTTCATCCTGGGCCCGAGTCTGACCGGCGTCCTTGACCGGATGGAGCGCGACGGGTACGTGGTTCGCGCTCGCGATCCGTTGGACCAGCGTCGCAGCGTCGTGGAGGCAACGGCCGCCGGACGCAAGCTGGTGAAACAGATTTCGCCCCATGTCGAAGTGCATTACGACTGGATGGAAAAGGCCATGGGCAAGGTCAAGTTGACCCAGCTCTATGCCTTGCTCGATGAATTGATCGAACTGGAACAACCATGAGTTTTCTACCCGCGGGCACGGTATACGGCGTGCTCCTGAACTTTCAGGCGGAGGTGGATGCGTTGGCGCCGCAGATGGACCAGCCGCCCTACAAGGCCCCGCCGAAAGCGCCCATCCTTTTCGTGAAGACCGCAAATACCTGGAGCGCGCATGGCAGCGATATCGTCGTGCCTGCGGATGTGCCGGCGGTCGAGATCGGCGCGAGCATCGGCATGGTGATCGGTCCTGATGGGGTCGTCGAGGGCTACGTCTTGCTGAACGATATCTCTGTTCCGCACGCCAGCTTTTTCCGGCCGCCCGTCAAGTTCAAGTGTCTCGACGGCTTTTTGGGTGTGGGTCCGGCAACGCTGGACGCACAGGGCGCGGATCCCGCCAGCTTCACGCTGGAGGTGCGGATCAATGGCGCGCTGAGGCAGTCGATGGCATTCGCCCGAACGGTGCGCGATGCAGACCAACTGCTTGCGGATGTCTCGGAATTCATGACACTGGCGCCAGGCGACGTGCTCACGCTGGGTTCCGATCTTGGCAGGCCGCTGGCCAAGGCGGGAGACCGCATCGAGGTCAGCGCACCGGGATTCGAATCGCTCGTCAACACGCTCGTCGGAGCCGCCCAATGAAACACGCGCGTGTACTTTTCGAGGGCAAGGTTCAGGATGGAACCGAGCGCGACGGACAGCTTCTGCTGGCCGATGGGCGTCTGGTCGACCCGGCCGATGCGACGTGGCTGCCACCCTTTGCGCCGACGGCGCGGCCACGCACGATCCTCGCGCTCGGTCTGAACTACGCCGACCATGCCAAGGAGCTGGAGTTCAAGGCGCCGGAAGAGCCGCTGGTGTTCGTCAAGGGGCAGAGCAGCCTGATCGGCCACTGCCAGCGGACCGTTCGGCCCTCCGGCGTGAAGTTCATGCACTACGAGTGCGAACTGGTCATCGTGATCGGGCGCACGGCACGGAACGTCCGCCGCGACGATGCCTACGACTTCATCGGGGGCTACACCGTGGCGAACGACTACGCCATCCGTGACTACCTGGAGAACTGGTACCGACCCAATTTGCGCGTCAAGAACCGCGATACCTGTACTCCCATCGGGCCGTGGTTGGTGGATGCGAAGGATGTGCCCGATCCGATGAGATTGCCGTTGCGCACCAAGGTGAACGGCCGGATCACCCAGTCCGGCAACACACGGGACATGATCTTCGATGCGCCTTTTCTCATCGAGTACTTCAGTCGCTTCATGACGCTCGAGCCGGGCGACCTGATCCTGACCGGCACGCCAGACGGTGTGGTCGATTGCCAGCCGGGCGATGAAGTCATCACTGAAATCGACGGCGTGGGCTCGCTCGTCAACCACATTGCCGACTGAACTGGAACCAAACCTTCGGGGTCGATCGAACCGGTCCCGCACAGGAACATGAACATGCAAATCAACCATCTGATCGACGGCAAGTCCGTTGCCGGCCGCGACTACTTCCAGACGGTGAATCCCGCCACACAGGAAGTGCTCGCGGAGGTCGCCATGGGCGGCGATGCGGAAGTGAGCGCGGCAGTGGCTGCTGCCAAGGCCGCGTTTCCCAAATGGGCCGGAATGCCGGCGCCCGAGCGCGCCAAGCTGATTCGCAAGCTGGGCGACCTGATCGCCGCGCATGTGCCGGAGATCGCGCGCACGGAGACGAACGACTGCGGGCAGGTCATCGCGCAGACGGGCAAGCAACTGGTCCCCCGGGCCGCAGACAACTTCTATTACTTCGCCGAGATGTGCACGCGCGTCGACGGCCACACCTATCCGACCCCGACGCACCTGAACTACACGCTGTTCCATCCGGTCGGCGTCTGCGCGCTGATCTCTCCCTGGAACGTTCCGTTCATGACAGCGACATGGAAGGTCGCGCCATGCCTGGCTTTCGGCAACACCGCCGTGCTGAAGATGAGCGAGCTGTCTCCGATGACGGCCGCACGGCTGGGCGACCTCGCACTCGAAGCGGGCATTCCGCCGGGGGTGCTCAACCTCGTGCACGGCTACGGCAAGGACGCGGGCGAGCCTCTGGTGAAGCACCCGGACGTGCGCGCCATTTCGTTCACCGGCTCGACGGCGACCGGTGACCGCATCGTCAAGAGCGCGGGCTTGAAAAAGTTCAGCATGGAACTCGGCGGCAAAAGCCCCTTCGTGGTCTTCGACGATGCCGACCTGGACCGCGCGCTCGATGCGGCCGTGTTCATGAACTTCAGCAACAACGGCGAGCGCTGCACTGCGGGCTCGCGCATCCTGGTGCAGCAGTCGATCTACGCGGACTTCGTGGCCAGGTTCGTCGAGCGTGCAAAGCGCATCACGGTGGGCGATCCGCTCGACGAAGCGACCATCGTCGGCCCGATGATCTCCCAGGCCCATCTGGCCAAAGTGCGCAGCTACATCGAACTCGGCCCGAAGGAGGGCGCCTCCCTGCTGTGCGGCGGGCTCGACGTGTCGGCCGACCTGCCGGAGCGGGTGCGCAAAGGCAACTACGTGATGCCCACGGTCTTCGCCGACGTCGACAACCGCATGCGCATCGCGCAGGAAGAGATCTTCGGACCGGTCGCTTGCCTGATCCCGTTCAAGGACGAGGCCGAGGCCATCCGCCTGGCCAACGACATCCAGTACGGCCTGAGCAGCTATGTCTGGACCGAGAACATCGGTCGCGCACACCGCGTTGCTGCAGCGGTGGAGGCCGGCATGTGTTTTGTGAACAGCCAGAACGTGCGCGACCTGCGCCAGCCTTTCGGCGGCACCAAGGCATCCGGCACGGGGCGCGAGGGCGGCACCTGGAGCTATGAAGTGTTCTGCGAGCCGAAGAACATCGCCGTGTCCATGGGATCGCACCACATCCCGCATTGGGGCGTGGCATGACGTTCAGCCGTCGAGAATTGATCCGGCTCGCCGCTGCGGGGGCGGTGATCGGCTCGCCAGGCTGGTCCGTCGCGCAAGCCACCTGGCCCGCACGCACGATCAGGATCGTGGTGCCGTTCACGCCGGGCGGCACGACGGATGCGGTGGCGCGGCTGGTCGGCATCGAGCTGACCAGGTCGCTCGGGCAGCCGGTGATGGTCGACAACCGGCCAGGCGCCGGGACCGTCATCGGTGTCGATGCGGTGGCCAAGGCTGCGCCCGATGGCTACACCTTCGTTTGCGTGGCCAACAGCTTTGCCGTCAACCGGACCCTGGTCAAACGCCTGCCGTACGACACGCTGAAAGATCTGCGTCCTGTGGCGTTGATGGGCATGTCGGAGCACGTGCTCGCGACCCATCCTGCCAGTGGCATCCGGACGCTGGCGGACTTGCGGGACCTGGCGCGCGCCAAGCCCGGATCGTTGAGCTTTGCATCGTTTGGCAACGGCACCTCTGCGCATCTGGCCGGCGAGCTGCTGAAGCTTCAAATGAAGCTCGACATCGTCCACGTGCCATACAAGGGCCAGGGTCCGGCGCTGGCCGACTTGCTGGGCGGCCAGGTCACCATGACGTTCGGCAATTGGCCCGAGTTCCGCGGGCAGATCCAGGCCGGCAAGCTGGTGGCCCTGGGCATGGCCACCGCACAACGTTCCCAGTACGCGCCGTCGATCCCCACGTTGACCGAGCAGGGTGTGCCGATCGAATCCAATTCCTGGAACGGCTTGCTGTCGCCGGCGGGCACGCCGGACGCCGTGGTTCGCCAGATGAATGAACGTGTCAATGCGGCGCTCGCCAGTCCCGCCGTGGTGCAGGCATTTCACCAGGGCGGTATCGCGTCGCTCTCGGGGACGCCGGACAGTTTCGCGGCATTCATACGCAGCGAAGTCGCCAGGTATGCCGACGTCATTCACAAGGCAGACATCCAGCTGGAAGGTTGACCGTGAGCCTTTATGCCATGCAGAAATTCCTGTTCGCACTCAACCGCGAGCCGGACACACAGCGTCGCTATCTCGAGGGCGGTGCCGCCCGCGCCTCGTTGCTGGACGGATTCGATCTGAGTGCCGAGGAGCGCACAGCCATCGACGAAGGCGACATCGGCAAGCTCTACGTCCTGGGATGCAACGGGCAGCTGCTGATGCACTTTGCGCCGTTGCTGGGGATCGCCTGGGCCGACTACATCGCCGCGATGCGCGAAGGCGTCCAGAAGCATGGGCCGGTGCGTGCCGGCATCTACGCCATGACGACGGCGCAGGACGAGAAGGTGGCCGGCGTATGAACCAGCCCATCAATCGCCCCATCGACCGCCCTGGAAAAAGGAGCCATTCATGAGCCTCGTTTTTGCGGGCGTTTGCAGTCACGCGCCGGGCATCACCGGCCGCGCGCATCTGGCCGACGCCGCCGTGAAAGATGCGTTTCACGCGGAGTTCAATCGCTTCGGTGCGGCCATGCGCGCAACCCGTCCCGGTGCGGTGATCGTCATCGCCGCGGAGCACTTTGCCAACTTCTTCATGAACAACATGCCGTCGTACGCCATCGGCATGGCCGACAGCTATGAAGGGCCGATCGAAGACCCAAAGTGGCTCGGCATCGACAAGACGAAGGTCCCGGGCGATGCGGAGTTGTCGCGCCGCCTGATCAAGGAAGTCATGCAGACCGTCGACGTGGCTTACGCGGAGGAGTGGAAGTTCGATCACGGAATCATGGTCCCGCTGCACTTCCTGACACCCGCTTACGACTTGAAGATCGTTCCCATCAACATCAACTGCCAGGGGCCGCCGCTGACGCCTTTGCACCGAGCCTGGGCTTTCGGCGAAGCGCTTCGCCGTGCCTGTGATTCAGTGCCCGAGCGCATCGCGCTGATCGGTACGGGCGGCATTTCCCATTGGCCGGCAACGCCGGACTCAGGCAAGGTCAATGAGGCTTGGGACAGCGAATTCATGCAGCGCTGGTGTGCCAACGACCGCGAAGCGCTGCTCTCTTATTCGGATGAGGCCACCTACCGTGAGGCCGGGCAGGGCGGCTTCGAGATTCGAACCTTCATCACGGTGGCTGCGGCTGCGCGGGGGCGCGGTGAGATCTACCACATGAAGGCCATTCCCATCTTCGCCGTGACCTGTACGGCGGCTTCCATGTCGGTGGAATAAGCATGCCGCACCTGGTCATTTTGTACACGCCCAATCTCGAAGCCGAGACCGACATCTCATCACTGTGCCGCAGCCTTGCCGACACCATGCTGGCACAGCGCGACGAAGAGGACAAACCGGTCTATCCCACCGGTGGCACGCGGGTGCTGGCCTTTCCGGCCGCGCATTTTGCGGTCGCAGACGGCAAGGCCGACTACGCCTTTGTCTATCTCAATCTCAGGATGGCGGTGGGTCGATCGGCGCAAGTGAAGGCCCAAGCCGGAGACGCCTTGCTTGCAGCCGCCAAAGCACACTTCGCCCCGGTCTTCGATGCCCGCCATATCGGCATCACCCTGCAAATCGACGAGAGCACGGGGCAGGTTTACGACGGCAAGCACGGCAATCTTCATCCGCTCTTCAACAAGTAATACATGCTCACAACCACCGTCATTGCGCAACTCGCCGCGGAGTTTCATGCGAGCGAGAAGATACGCGTCCAGGTGGAGCATTTCTCCAGGCGCTTTCCGGAGATGACAGTGAGGTGGTGCTCGGCGGCTCGTTCACCCGACCGATCGCGGGGGCGCCGGGGGACACCTTCCATGCGCACTACGATCTGGGCGTCAGACCTTGTTGGTGCCGATGGTGCACACGCCCGAGCAAGCCGCCGCGATCGTGCGGGCAGCGCGCTACCCACAGAACGATGGCAAGGGCGGTATCCGTGGCATGGGCGGGGCGCGGGCTTCCCCGCTGGGGCCGCATGCGCGGTATGTGCACGAAGCCAACGCGCAGACCTGCGTGCTGGGTCAGATCGAGACCCTGCAGGGCATCGGCAACCTGTTGGCCATTGCGCAGACGGAGGGTGTCGATGGCGTGTTCATCGGCTCCGCCGATCTGTCGGCATCGCTCGGTCACGTCGGCAACCCGGCCCATCCGGATGTCCAGGCCACCATCGAAGACGCGATTCGCCGGTATCGTCTCGGCCGGCAAGGCAGCGGGCATCCTGACGACCGACGAGGCGCTGGCACGCCGCTATCTGGAACTCGGTGCGACCTTCGTGGCCGCCGGCAGGAGCCTCCGAGTTCCAGCACGGAGCGCGAAGAAAGCAACGGATTTTGGTAAGACCTGTTGCTGGCCCTGCCTGCTCTCCGGGTGCACGCCCGCGAGCAGGCGCGACTTCGTCACAATATCGCTCGGAGGCGGTTCTCGCCGTCTGAATCTCTTGCCTCGTTTTTGGTCGCGTATGCACGACCGAAAACCAATCCTTGCTTCATCACCCTATTCGCTACGCCCTAACCTCATGCAGAACCTGCGCCTTTCCATTTTCTCCATCGTCTTCGCAACCGCCGCGGGGGCGCTTGTACCGTACTCTGCGAGCATCGCGGCCACAAACCATGCCGCCAAGCCGGCAGCCCACAAAAAGCCCGAGGCCAGCACCCCTGCCTCGGTGCCGGCTTCCTCGTCGGCCACTCTGGCCGGCGGACCGCCGGCGCTGCCCGCCAAGGCCTGGCTGCTGATGGACTTCGATTCCGGAGAGGTTCTCGCCTCGGCTCAACCCGACGAACCGCTGCCGCCCGCGTCACTGACCAAGATGATGACGAGCTTCCTGGTCGAGCAGGCACTTCGCTCCGGCAAGCTCAAGAAGGAAGACCTTGTTTCGGTCAGCGAGTACGCGTGGTGCCGAGGCTCGAGTTCCGAGTCGTGCATGTACTTGCCGCTCAACAGCCAGGCCACGGTGATCGACATCCTGCGCGGCATCATCGTCCAGTCGGGCAACGACGCGTCCAAGGCGATCGCCGAGCACATGGCCGGCTCCGAAGAGAACTTCGCCAAGCTCATGAACGCAGAGGCCCAGCGTCTTGGAATGACGCACACGCATTTCGTGAACGCGACGGGCCTGCCCGCTCCGGACCACAAGTCGTCTGCGCGCGACCTCGCCATCCTGGCGCGGGCCATCATCCGCGACAGCGCCGACTTCTATCCGATCTACGCGGAGCGTGACTTCAAGTACAACAACATCAAGCAAGGCAACCGCAACGCGCTGCTCTACACCGATCCCACGGTCGATGGACTGAAGAC
>JAQGMP010000610.1 GCA_028292285.1 Variovorax sp.
CAGCATGGCTGCGCTGCAGCAACGTCGTGGGCCCGAAGTCGGGGTCGCCGCCGAGCTGCACGATGCGTTCGGCAATGCGGTCGGCATGGCCGGACTCTTCGTTTGCGTGCACCAGAAACTCGTCTGCGATGGCGGGCGAATTCACGCCGGCCGCGGTGAAGTAATGGCGCTTGTAGCGCAGCACGCACACCAGCTCGGTGGCCAGTGCGTCGTTCAACAGTTTGACGATGTCGTCGCGCCATGGGCCGTAGCCGGGCGTCACGGCACCCTCATCAATGCTTTTCGCTGCGGCATCGATGGCACCTTGATCGAGCACGAGATGTTCCGATCCATGTCGGGGTTGGGTATGTGCGTCCATTGTTCATCGTCCTTTCGTGGGGTTTGTTGTCGGGTCCGGCGGCTCCGCCCGGGTTTGCATCAGCGTGTTCACGACATCGGCAATGTCCGATGTCTTCATGATCGCGGCCAGCACAGCGGTTACTGACAGCAGCCGCCATGGCTTGACCAGCACCAGCACGGCGCCGGCCGCCGTGGCGATCGCTACCAGTTTGAAGGGCTGTTCGCGTGCGTAGTGTTCCAGCAGCGGCTGGGCCAGCTGACCCACCGTGTTGGCGGGGTGGCGGCGCCACCAGCGCTGCCCGACGCGCTTGGCCATCGACGTCCAGGCGAATCGGTCGAGCAAGCCTGCGCGATGCGGCTTGCCGACATACGCTTCGTTGTCGTCGTTGGCCTCGCCGCTGCGGTCGGACCGTCCGCCCTGCAGCTGGTTGACCAGTGCCCTGCGCGACATTGCCAGCCGCTCTTGCGCTGTCATCACCGACGAATCAATTGCCACGGCGTTCTCCGGCAATGTGCAGCGCACGAACATCCGCGTCGAGCTGGGCGCGGAGATCGGTAAACGCATGGAAATCGGCCGGGCGTGCCGCCACGTACGCAGAGACGGCCGCGACGATGATGGCGACCGCAGGCACGATGACCAGCACCCAGTTAAAAGAGCCGTGCAGCACCCCGAGCATCACGGCGATGCCGATGAGCCCGAGTGCCAGCAAGGCACTGACCACCGCCAGCACGCTGGCGATGATGCGCTCGACAACGCCGCGCCCCGCCGCAGCCGTTTCTTCCTTCAGAAGCGCGGCGTAGTTGGCGAGGTGGTCGGCGACGAGTTCCGGGTGCCCGAGCACCGTTGAAAAAATCGGATGAAGCATGTGCGTTGGGCCGAGAGCGGAACGTGCGCCGAACTGATCAGTAATCGTCCCTGCTGCGACGGCTTGCCAGCACGATCAGTGCGGTGATGGCGGCACCCGCCGCAGCAGCCACCAACACCGAGCGAACGGGCTGATCCGAGATGTAGCGGCCCGTCACGTCGGCGGCCTGCTCGATGCGGCGCTGCGCACGTGCGCTCGTCGTCGATGCGGCATCGAGGCCACGTTGCACCGCTTGCTGCACACGGGCCGCCAGCTGCTCGACGCTGGGCTCGAAATCGCGCTTCATGTCTCGCACTTTTTCGCCAGCTGCGTTCACCGCGTTTTGCGCATA
Source organism: Variovorax sp. (assembly GCA_028292285.1). GTDB lineage: Bacteria > Pseudomonadota > Gammaproteobacteria > Burkholderiales > Burkholderiaceae_C > Variovorax. The sequence continues at coordinate 1,537 of JAQGMP010000610.1, forward strand.
GGCACGCGTGGTGTCGATCGCATCGTTGGCGGTCTGACGTGCATCGTCGGCCAGCTGCGAAGGGGTCTTGGCGGTGTTGGTGTTCATTTGTCGAATTTCCTTTTCAATGAGAGTGACAGCCTAGCGGAAGGAGGTATTTTTTGAACAGAGGCGTTTTCCGTACGGACCTGGCCCCTGCCACGAATCTAGCCTCGACGGGACCGGCCCATGAAGAAGCTGATCAAGGTCAGCACCGCGAAGATAAAGAAAAGTATCTTGGCGATACCCACGGCGCCGGCGGCAATGCCGCCAAAGCCAAACACCGCGGCAACGAGTGCGATGACCAGAAAGACGACTGTGTAGTGCAGCATGCGGGGCTCCTTGAAGTACCTCCGTCCACCTGCTGAACGGATGAGTTCGACCTTAAGCGGCGCTGCCCGCGACCCCTGTCAGCAGCGGCGGCCGCAGGGCGTAGGAGAGTGACGAATCGCAACGAGGCCGAGGCACTGCCGGCTCAATGCCGAGGCAACGCCGGGTTCAGGCCAGCGACGCAACCCGGGCTGTCGGCAGCATGGCGCTCAGCAGCGTCCCCTGCCCGTGATTCGACGTGATGGTGAGCTTGCCGTGCGCCGCTTCCACACGGTGGCGCATGCCCGCCAAGCCGTGTGTTGCCGGACGCGTCTGGCGCGGATCGAAGCCCTTGCCGTTGTCGCGAACCTCGGCAATCACGTGGTTCTCGTAGTTCTTCAGCACGATCGTCGCCTCGCTGGCCTCGGCGTACTTGCCGATGTTGGTCAGGCTCTCTTGCACCATGCGGTAGATGGTGAGCTGAAGCGCCTCGTCGAGCGCGACCGGCTCCAGCGCCATCTCGACCTGTATGCCCGAACGATCGGCGAACTCGCGGCCCAGGATTTCGAGCGACGCCAGCAGGCCCAGGTTCGACAGCGACGACGGGCGCAGGTCTTCGATGATGCGGCGCTTGAGCGCGATGCCGCTGTTGAGCAGCTCGGTCAGGTGCTGCAGCCGCTGGGTGGCGTCGGCCGAATCGGACAGCTTCGACTTCAGGCGCGCCACGTCGAGCTTGGCCGCCGTCAGCAGCGAGCCCAGTTCGTCGTGTAGTTCCCGGGCCAGAAAGCCCCGCTCGGTCTCGCGCACATCCTGCAGGTGGGTTGCCAGTTCGGCCAGTGTCGCCGTGCGGTCACGCACCTCGTCTTCCAGCGCGTTGCGTTCGCGCTGCAGCGCTTCTTGCTGACGCTCGCCGGCCGAGCGCAGTGCGTGGGTCTGCCGCAGGTAAAGGTAGAACGCGATGAGCGCGGCCAGGGCCACGACCGCGATGCCTATGCGCGCGAGCTTCAAGGCCTCGGCGATCTGTGCCTGCCCCTTGAAGAGCGCCTCGTTGCTGACCGCCACCAGCTGGCTGGCCTGCGTGCGGATCGCGTCCATTTCTTCGCGGCCGACGTCCGTCGTCATGACGAACTTCCACGCGTCTTCGGCGCCGGACTTGCGCAGGCGCACGCTCATCTCCATTTCGGCTTGCTTGCGCGACACGTGGTTCGCCAGCAACGTCAGGCGTGCCAGTTCGGCGGGATGGTCGGCGTAGAGCGTGCGCAGCATCGCCAGCTGGCTGTCGATTTGCCGGGCCGCCACGTCGTATGGCTCGCGATACCGTTGCTCCCCTGTCAACAGATAGCCCCTCTGGCCCGTTTCGGCATCGAGGATGGTCTGCATCAGCCCGTTGAGAACGAGGCGCACCTGCTGGGCCTCGCCGATCTCCGTCAGCGCCCTGTTCGATTGGCGAAAGCCGACTTCGTTGATGCCAACGAGCGCGCAAGCGGCCAGGGTGGCAAGAGTGAGGCCGAGGGCCATCTTCGGGAACGCTAGCCAACGCATGAACTCTCAGGACGCTCCGTGTTCAATTTCGGGAATAATCGGCGGGATCAGGGACCGGACAGTCAGCAGTGCATCGAACTGCGATGCAACGTAGAAAGTAACAGATGATCAAGATCGGGATTGTGGACGACCACGCCATCGTGCGCTCGGGCCTGCGCCAGTTTTTCTCCGAGCATGTCGACTTGCGCGTGGCAGGCGAAGCGGCGAGCGGCCGGGAGGCCATCGAGCTGGTTCGCACGACAGAGCTGGATGTTCTCGTGATGGATCTGTCCATGCCGGGCCAGAGCGGGATCGACGCTTTGGCCATGATCCGCGCCAAGGCGCCCGACGTCGGAATCCTGATTCTGAGCGGCTACCCCGAAGAGCATTACGCGATGAACCTGATCCGTCAGGGCGCCAGCGGCTACCTCAACAAGGAATGCGATCCGATCGAAATCGTGAACGCAATCCGCACCGTCTCGCTCGGCCGCCGCTACATCACGCCAGCCGTCGCCGAATTGTTGGCCCGGCAACTCGACCGCAAGGACGACGCGGCGCCGCACGAGCAGTTGTCGGAGCGCGAGTTCCAGGTGTTCCTGAAGCTGGCCAAGGGCGAAACCGCCGGCGACATCGCCAAGACGCTGTCGCTGTCGGTCAAGACGGTGAGCACCTATCGCACGCGCCTGATGGAAAAGATGAACCTGTCTTCGAACAGCGATCTGACGTACTACGCACTGAAGAACAAGCTGATCGACTGATGCCTCCGGCCGGTCGTTCCTCCGACCGGTTGACCGGGCGCGCCAGCGGGCGCCCGGCGTAGGCGATGCCGCACGCCTTGTGCGGCCCGGCACCGACCTTTTCTTCGGCGCCAGCCCCTTAGGCTTCGCGCATGGATGCCAGCGCCACCACGAGTCCCACTACCCCCACGAGCCCGCCTTCTGGCCCGACTCGCCCGACATCGCGGCCGTTGGCGCTCAAGGTGCTGGCAGCGATCGTCGCGCTGCTCCTCGTGCTGGTGCTCGTCGTCATTTTCTTTCCCTGGGACGTGCTCCGCGGGCCGCTCAACCGGTACGTGAGCGAGAAGACCGGGCGCAAGTTCGAAATCACGCGGCACCTCGACGTCGGTGTCGGATTGCGCGGCGCCACTGTCAAGTTCGACGGCATTGAGTTCGCCAACCCGTCCTGGGCTCGCGACCCTTACCTCGTGAAGGCGGAGCGCGCCGAGTTCGACATCCGGCTCTGGCCGCTGCTGGTCAAGAAGGTGGTGATCCCGCGTTTGTCGCTCACGTCTCCGGTGCTCGGCCTTCAGATGGAGCAAGACGGCCGACGCACCTGGGCGCTCGGCAAGGACACCTCCGACACCAGCACGACACCCGACATCGGGCTGCTGCAGGTCGACGGCGGCGCGGTCGACTTCCTTGCCAACCACCTCGGCGTCGACTTGCACGTCGACTTCAACTTCGACACCAGCCGGGGCGAGCTGCCGCTCGACTACAAGGTCAAGGGCACCTACCAGAAGCAGCCGCTGACCGCCGTCGGCCGGACCGGCAACGTGTTGCAGCTGAACGCCGCCGGCGCTCCGCCGTTCCCGCTCGAGGTCAAGGCGACCGCGGGGCACACCACGCTGGGTGTGAATGGAACGGTGGGCGAGTTGTCGACGCTCGAAGGCATCGACGCCAGGTTCGACATCAAGGGCCAGAACCTCGGCGACCTGTTCCCGCTGCTCGGCATCGCCTTGCCGCAAACGTCGCCCTATGCGCTGAGCGGAGAACTGCGCAAGAACGGCAAGGTGTGGGGCGTGGCGGCCATGAAGGGCAAGCTGGGCTTGTCCGACATCGGCGGCGACATGAAGTTCGACCAGGGGCAGAAGCTGCCGTATTTGTCGGGCACGTTGCGCTCGCGCGTGATGGACATGGACGACCTCGGTCCGCTGATCGGCCTGCCGCCGACCGAGCGTTCCGCCAACGCGGTGGAGGGCGTGGCGCCACCGCCCACCATCACCCAGGTCAAGAAAGCGCAACGCGACCCCGGCACCCGCGTGCTACCGACCGCCACGCTCGATTTCGAGCGGCTGCGTGCCATGAATGCAGACGTCACTTATGTGGCCGATCGCATCACCAATGTGCGGCAAATACCGCTCGATCGGGGCAGCGTCAAGGTGAAACTCGCGGACGGCGTGTTGACGCTGGACCCGCTGGACCTGGGCGTGGCCAGCGGCAAGATCAGCGGCGCCATTCGAATCGACGCTGCCAAGAACCCGGCCGATATTCGCGCCTCGCTCGATGTGCGGAACATGCAGCTCAACCGCTTGATTCCGAAGGTCGAAACCCTGAAGACCAGCTTCGGCAAGCTCGATGGACGGGTAAACCTCTCGGGCCAGGGCAGTTCGGTCGCGTCGTGGCTCGCCACGTCGTCGGGCGACATCGCCGCCATCACCGGCAAGGGCGAGTTCAGCAATCTGCTGCTCGAATTTTTGGGGCTGGACGGCGGTGAAGTCATCAAGTTCTTGCTTCGCGGGGATCACAACGTGACGCTGCGCTGCGGCGCGGTGGCGCTCAATGTCGACAAGGGGCAGATGAGCACCCGAACCATCGTCTTCGACACGGACGACACCGTCTTCAATGCGACCGGAAATGCGAGCTTTGCGACCGAGTCGCTCGATTTCGTGATCAAGGCGCAGCCGAAGGACATGAGCATCTTGTCGCTGCGCACACCGTTGACCATCAAGGGCACCTTCGGCTCGCCCAAGCCGTTCGTCGAGGTGACGCCGCTTGC
>JAQGMP010000625.1 GCA_028292285.1 Variovorax sp.
GAAGGACGCAACGGGCAACGCGGCCAGCCCGCGTATCCGGCGCTGCAGGACGCGATCGACGACGTCTTCAACTCGCGCATCGGCGACGTGTCGGGGCGCGGCAAGTTGGCCGCCGACATGCGCGAAATCTGGATGATGCAGCCGCGCTTCGACAAGCGCAGCGGCGCGACGCCGTACAGCCTGGTCGAGCAGGCGCGCTTTCGTGCCGCCTTCGACTTCATGCGCTTGCGCGCCGATGTGGGCGAGATCAGCGAAGCCATTGGCGAGTGGTGGCAGGAATTCAGCACGGCAGACGATCTGCGCCGGCAAGACCTGATGGACCAGGTTCGCGACGAACAGAAGACCAGGCAACGGGTGCGCGTTCGTGAGCCGCTGCCAAAAGACAGTGCCTCGCTGAACGCGCCGCGTGAGCCGCAGGATGTTCGCGGCATCGGCGGCGACCAGGACGACCGTGGCGACCGCAGCGAGGACGACGGCCCGAGCGGCGATTCCGCACCCGACGGCGAAGGCGCGGGCGCGCCGCGCAAGCGTCGCCGCCGTCGCAAGCCGCGCACGGGCGGCGGTGGTGGCAGTGAGGGTGGCGAAGGTGGTGTCGAGGGCGGCGGGAGCGCCACCGAGGCATGAGCCGATCGCCAGCACGTCCGGCCGGCCGGCCCAACAGCGGGCCGCCGCGCGGCGCCCCGCCCAAACGCGCGGCCAGCGGCAAGGGCGCACCGTCGAAACGTTCAGCTGCGCCGGTACGGCGGGGTCGCGACGAGTACCCGACGGTGTCGGCCTATGTCGGACTCGGCGCCAATCTGGGCGACGCCGCGGCCACGGTGCAAGAGGCGATGACCGCACTGGGCGCGTTGCAGCGCACCGTCGTCACCGCACGGTCGTCGCTCTACCGGAGCGAGCCCGTCAACGCCGAAGGGCCGGACTTCGTGAATGCCGTGGTGGCATTGCGCACCGGCCTCGATGCCGATCAGTTGCTCGCCGCCCTGCAGCGGCTCGAAGAAGCTGCTGGCCGTGAGCGGCCGTTTCCCAATGCACCGCGCACGCTCGATCTCGACCTGCTTATGTATGCGAACACGGTGCGCCACAGCGACACGCTGACGCTGCCGCATCCGCGCATGCGCGAGCGCGCCTTCGTGCTCAAGCCGCTGGCTGAGATCGCGCCCGACAAGGTGCCCGCCGCCGCGCTGGCGCGCGTTTCGGGGCAGGTGGTCAAGCGCATCGTCTGAGCGCGTGAGGGTCCGGCGCTGGCCGGCCATTACACTTGCGCGGTTTTTCACAGCGGCGTCATGAACGTGTGTTAGCCGCGCATCCAGGAGAGCGCCATGTTCGGCAAGCTGCTGCCCCGCGAGGGGAATTTTTTCGAGATGTTCAACCAGCACGCCGAGCGAATCGTCGAGGCCGCGCGGGCTTTCGAAAACCTCGTCGCCAACTACAACGACGTGCACCTGCGCGAGCAGTACAACCGCGATGTCGACAACGCCGAGCGTGCCGCCGACCGCGTCACGCACGACGTCAACCGGCTGATCCACAAGACCTTCATCACGCCGATCGATCGCGAGCAGATCCACAAGCTCATCAACACGATGGACGATGTGGCCGATCTGATTCAGGACTCGGCCGAGACCATGGCGCTGTACGACGTGCGCCACATGACCGACGAAATCGTGCGGCTTACGGCACTCAGCGTGAAGTGCTGCGACCGGTTGAAAGATGCGGTCAAGTTCCTCGGAAAGATCGCCGATCCGGCGGTCGCGGAAGCTGTGTTGAAGACCTGCGAAGAAATCGACCGCCTCGAGTCGGACGCCGATCGCGTGATGCGCAGTGCCATGAGCAAGCTGTTTCGCGAAGAGCCGGACGTGCGCGAAGTCATCAAGCTCAAGGCGATCTACGAATTGCTCGAAACCATCACCGACAAGTGCGAGGACGTGGCGAATGTGATCGAGGGCATCGTCCTCGAGAACTCGTAACGCGCAAGCACCTATGGCAACGGTTCAGGTCAGCCTGTGGGTGGTGGTGTTGCTCGTCGTGCTGGCGATCCTGTTCGACTTCATGAACGGGTTTCACGACGCTGCGAATTCGATCGCGACAGTCGTGTCGACCGGCGTGTTGAAGCCGGGACAGGCGGTAGTGTTCGCCGCGTTCTTCAACCTGGTCGCGATCTTCGTCTTTCACCTCAGCGTGGCAGCGACGGTCGGCAAAGGGATTGCGCAACCTAGCGTGATCGACGTGCACGTGGTGTTCGGCGCGCTGATCGGCGCCATCAGCTGGAATTTCGTCACTTGGTACTACGGCATTCCGAGCAGTTCGTCGCATGCGCTCATCGGCGGCATCGTCGGCGCGGTGATTGCCAAGGCCGGCTCGAGTGCGCTGGTGGCGTCGGGCATCTGGAAGACGGTGGCTTTCATCTTCGTGTCGCCGCTGCTCGGTTTTTTGCTCGGCTCGTTCATGATGATCCTCGTCGCGTGGGTGTTTCGCCGTTCGACACCGTCGCGGGTGGATCGATGGTTCCGGCGCTTGCAGCTTGTCTCGGCCGGCGCCTACAGCCTGGGCCACGGCGGCAACGACGCGCAAAAAACCATCGGGATCATCTGGATGCTGCTGATCGCGACAGGCTATGCCAATGCCAACGACGCCAATCCACCGACGTGGACCATCGTGTGCTGCTACACCGCGATCGCGCTCGGCACGATGTTCGGCGGCTGGCGCATTGTGAAGACGATGGGGCAAAAGATCACCAAGCTGAAACCGGTCGGCGGCTTCTGCGCCGAGACCGGCGGGGCATTGACGTTGTTTCTGGCGACTGCACTCGGCGTGCCGGTGTCGACGACGCACACCATCACCGGCGCCATCGTCGGCGTCGGTGCCACGCAGCGCGCCAGTGCCGTGCGCTGGGGCGTGGCCGGCAACATCGTCTGGGCCTGGATCTTCACGATTCCCGCAACGGCCTTCGTCGCCGCGATCGCCTACTGGATCAGCCTGCAGATTTTCTAGCAGGCTGCCGGGAAGGCTTTCCGAGAAACGCTACTGGGATATCTTCCGGCCTTCTTCGACTTGGTATTCGAAGTAGCGCTGAAAGCTGAAAACGATGCTCGACATCAGCACCGTGGTTCCGATGAGCAGCGACACCACGATGGCGCCGATGGTGAGCCAGCCGGTGCGTCCGGGCAGCGCATCGGGCGCGGCACCGGCGTTGAAGCGGCCGTTCCACTTTTCGGGCGTCATCAGGCCGTAGATGATGGCAGTCAACGCGCACCCTGCGATGGTGAAGCCGATCAACGGAATCAGCAGCCAGCTCCAGAGATCGTCCAGGCCATAGAGGCGGGCGCGTTCGATGCCGTAGACGCCGAGCGCCGTCGGAATGGGAAGCAGCCAGCCGAGCCGGTCGCCGAAGCCGCGCAGGTAAAAGCGATGCAGGCCGAGCGGGCCACCGACGAAGGTGAGCCACGCGGTCAGGGTCTTGTTTTTCATCGCGCCCTTTTACTCCGGCGCGGTGTCGCTTCCCTGACCTAAAACCTTGTCCATCAAGACCACGTCGCGCCATTGGCCGAATTTCCAGCCGCAATCTTTCAGCACGCCGACGTGCGAAAAGCCTTGCGCCCGGTGCACCCCGACCGAGCCGAGATTGGCCGAGTCGCCAATGACAGCGATGAGTTTGCGTACGCCGGCAGCTTCGGCCGCCTGCGACAACGCCGCAAGCAACTGGGTGCCGAGGCCCTGACCGCGCGCGTTCTCAGCAAGATAAATCGAGTCTTCAGCCGAGTACCGATATGCCGGCCGCGGCTTGAACCAGTTGCAGTAGGCAAAACCGAGGACCTCGCCGGCATCGCTTTGCGCCACCAGATAGGGCAAATCCTTGGACAGCACGTCGGCGCGGCGCGCTGTCATGTCGGCAAGGGTCGGTGGCTCGGTTTCGAAGGTTCCGGTACCGTGCAGCACGTGGTGTGCATAGATGGCGGTGATGGCGGAAAGATCGTCTTCACGGCTGGGGCGAATGGTGGTCATGAGGCGGCTATGGGAGGGTCAACGGTCGATTTGTGGCAAGCGGGTACAGGCAGGCGTACAGGCCGGGTCTGGAAAATAAGCCGGCGGGCTATAATCGTGGGCTTTTCAGCGTGTCGCTGGCCGGGTGGCCATGTCGCGTGTCTCGACGCTGGAAGAACACTGTGTGCAAGCCTTATCGGGTTTTACCCGGCTTGCTGCACCACCCGAAGGATAAATCATGGTCGTCATTCGACTTTCCCGCGGCGGCTCCAAAGGTCGTCCGTTTTTCAACATCGTCGTGTCGGACAAGCGTGTTCGCCGCGATGGCCGTTTCATCGAACGCCTTGGTTTCTACAACCCGGCTGCCAAGGAAAACGAAGAAAGCATCCGCATCGCTCAAGACCGCCTGACCTACTGGAAGAGCGTTGGCGCACAAGCTTCGCCGACCGTGATGCGTCTGGTCAAGCAAGCCGCTGCTGCGGCACCCAAGGCAGCAGCCTGAGCTGCCGCAGGTAATGCTGCCCACGCTCGAAACCGCCGCACTCCCGGCGGACGCGATCGAGGTAGGGCGCATTGCCGATGCCTGGGGCATCAAAGGCTGGTTCAAGGTCTTGCCTCACAGCGCCCAACCCGAGGCGCTTTTTTCTTCCAAGCGCTGGTTCATCCAGCCGCCTGGTGGAACATCCGGCCCCTTCAAGCTCGCGATTCGCGAAGCCAAAGAACATTCGAACTGGGTCGTCGCGCATTCCGACGACGTGCCTGACCGCACCGCGGCCGAAGCCCTTCGTGGCGCGCGGATTTTCGTGCCGCGTTCCAGCTTTCCGACCGCAGCCGAAGACGAGTACTACTGGGTCGATTTGATCGGGCTCGACGTCGTCAACCGCGAAGGCATCGCGCTCGGCAGCGTTCGGGAGTTGCTCGCAACGGGCCCTCAAACCACGCTGGTTCTGACGGCCGAAGAAGACGGCAAGCCGATCGAACGCATGGTGCCGT
>JAQGMP010000397.1 GCA_028292285.1 Variovorax sp.
CTCAGGCGCTATTCTCCGACTCAAGATCCTCAGACAGCAGCCGCATCTCCTCGGCGAGCGCCAGCAGCCGGGAAAGCTGCCGTTGGATGACATCGCGAGACTCCGTGTCGAGCGCCATATCTTCACCCGGCGAGCACATCAGCTCCAGGGCCGTAGCGATGGTGCCAATCGGTGTTCGCAGATCGTGACTCAGTCGCGCAGCCCGTGCTGCGAAGGCTTCTAACCTGTTGTTCACATAGCCCTCCCATTGGTATCGCAGTCCCCTCGGGCTGCTCGCGGCGGACTCGGACATCAAGCGACCGAGCGGCCGAGCAGCGACGCCTCCCACGAACGAAGAAGATCTGCGGGGTCATCGTAAATCTCGCACTGTTCCCCAAACTGATCGTCGCTCCACCATCCGCCGCAGCGCAGCGTGACGGCTCGAACTCCCGCGGCGTTGGCCGCCTGTACGTCGTACGGAGTGTCTCCTACCATGATGGCTTGCGCCGGCCGCACGCCTGCTTTGCGTAGCGCCGCCTGGACGATATCGTCGTCGGGCTTGGAGCGGCGGGCATCTTCCGATGTGGCGCTCAGTTCAACCAGATCGGCGACGCAGGCGTGCTGCAGCAGTGCGTGAAGTTCGTCCCCCGCCGACGTTGCCACCACGGGCTTCAAACCGGCGGCAAGAACTTTTTCCACCAGCGCGCGGGCCCCCCGGGTGGGCTTCAGCCCAGGCAAGTACTTCTCAAGGAACAGGGACCCACGCTCGGCGGCGATGGCTTTCCCCTCGGCGGAATCGTGCGGCAGGTCCAGCAGCAACGGCAGAAGCTTGTCGCCGCCCATGCCGATCAGCTGACGCACGTCCGCATAGTCCCTGACGTGGCCGTGCCCTGCCAGTACCTCGATCCAGCAGCGCGCGTGTGCATCGTTGCTGTCCAGCAGCGTGCCATCAACGTCCAGCAGCACGACACGCAAATCCGTACGCGGGTTCTGCGTCCGGGCGGAATCGCGATCGGGTGACAAATCATTCATCCAGGATCCTAAACTGCGGCGAAAGGCCGCGATGAATTGGCGAGCAACCCGCGTGCATTGGCGCGCCAGACGTCGACTTCGTCGCCCGCTTGCGATCCACGCCACTGGTAAGCCGCACAGGCCGCTTTGCTGATCAGCGTGCGGCGCTGGTCAGAGTCTGCGACGGCGGGCGCTTCCGGGCTCCACGACAAGTTTCCCGAACGTCTCGGCCCGCGCAGTCCGCGCGCCGTTCGGCAGGCTGCGGCGCATGCGGCCGGATCTTCTACAGCTTTCATCACGGTCTCCTTGAGGCGATGCGACGCCGACGCAAACGCTAGGCACCCCCAACGGCGCACTCTGTCGGACGAGGTGCCGAAACCCGCAGGCGGATTCTCTGGAGCACTGGTAATTCACATGCACGCGCCAATTCGCTCTCTCCTACATACACCCTCCGCGCTCGCGCCTAGGTTCATTCGATTTGGGAACTTGATATGGTCAAACCTCTTCGCCCGCCTCCCCCGCCCACGGTGCTGGTACCGGATCCGAATGCGCGCAAAGACGCGCAGAGTGATGAGGAACAGGAAAAAACGCAGAGCGCAGACGATCGAGTCGCCGCGGGGTTCCTGAAGAACGCGATCGACAAGCCCCGGCCGCAGGAGTGATGAAGGTTCGCTCTTTCTGCGGGTCGCACATTGGTTGAAGGGGGAGTGGATGTTGGACGCACCACCAGGCTCGCATCGGGCTGCCTCATACGAACTTCGCTTCCGTTCGCTGTTCATAGAGGGGCGTGGCTTTGCTTTTCCGTGCGACGCCCGGGGAGAGGTCAACATCGACGCCTTGAGCCCAGCGGCACGGGAGAACTACCTGTACGCGCTGTCGAGCGTCGGCCGCGAATTCGCAACGCCTGCCGTACAGCCGACCGGTTGATCTCGGGATAGATGCCTCTGGCAAGCCCCTTGACGTGCATCCCTCAGGACACAAGCATGGGTTCAAACCCCGGCGTCCCGTCTTTGTTGATGGAACAACTGAAGCTGGCGAACGAAGGGTCGGTCGCTTTGCCGTACCGCACGATCGGTTCCTTCCCCGTCCTACGCAACACCGTTCTGGCCTGGCCCAGTGTTCCTGTTGAGTTGAAATCAGGCAGGGCCGCGTTGGCGCAGTCCAGCCTTGACGCTCCCCGGACATCCGATCGCGCTGAAGGAGGCCCGATGAACAGCAGCGTGCCGGCCGTCCGGTGTGCACCCCTTCAGCAGGCCCGACCGCGTGAGCCGGAGTCCGGGAGCCAGGGGCGATGCAAGACGAAGCGGACCTGAGCCGTCCGCTGCTACTGAAGGAGTCGCACAGTCATGGAGCCAACGAGGAACGTCATTGTTATAGGAGCCGGACGCGGAGGCGTCGAGTCTTTGCGAAGAGTGCTGGCGTCCATGGCGCCGCCACTGCCTGCGGTCTTGCTTGGACTTGCCCACCAACCGGCGCCCGGAGCCGGGACCGCCGGCGGAATTCTTGGCGGTTCCACTCGCCTGCCGGTTTCCTATGCGACACAGGGAGGCAGCATTCACACTGGCGAGGTCTATCTTGCGCCGCCTGGCTGTCATCTGACGGTCGATGCCGAAGGCCGGACCAGCCTCGATGGGGGTGAAAGGCTCATGCGCATCGGAAGGCCCGCTATCGACTTGCTGTTTCAGTCCGCGGCCGCGGCTTTCGGCGGCCGGGTGATCGGGGTTGTGCTCAGCGGAGCGGACGGAGACGGCACCGATGGGCTTCGCGCCATCAAGGCCGCGGGCGGCCTCAGCGTGGTGCAAAGCCCCGCCGACGCCAGTGTGCCGGACATGCCGAGCAGTGCGTTGCTCGGCGACAACCCGGACCATTGCGTGCTGCTGGAGCAGATTGGGCCTCTGCTGCTACGGCTTGTGCGAAGCGATACCGCGAACTAGAAGCACAACCCCAGTGGGTGCCTGTCGTCTATCAGGGTGTGTCCGGCGCATGGCATTTGTGGCGTCTTCGGGGCCCGAAACTGCAACGATTCACCGGCCCGGCCATCTCACGCCGGCAAGCAGGTGCTTCTCGAGCATCGGGAGACGAAGTACGAGGGCCTTGTAAGTGCAACGAACAAGCATGCGCCTGGCGCAGGCCGCGAAGTGTGCGCACAGCGCCGTGGCGTGACCTTTGGGTTCATGGGGACCACGACGGTGAAGCCAGGTGGAATCGCTCTTGAGCCCCGAGCGCGCCGACCAACGGTTTGTGGAGCCTGAAGGCCGTGATGCCACCGAGCGGCAGGGCATACCAGCGCACTCTGCCAGAACAGCTGGAATCCCCCGCTGGAGCGTGGTGGGTCGTGGTCGGTCACCAGCAGCCCGCACCGATTGACGAGCCGCCCCGCTTTGAAGGCCAATCGACTTCGCGCAAGTTTCTCCTGCTTGCCGTGCACGTCAGCGTCGACAGCAGCAACCCGATGACGGCCTACAGGCGGAGCCCCCGGCGCAGTGCACCTTGATCCGCCCGAAAAAAACGACTTGGGTAGACACACGCCCCAGGGAGATTCACAGCATGGATGCCGCGACAGCCGTTATGCAGCCGCCCGATCACCCGGCGACGAGGCGCCCCGCGGCACGCACGGCGCGGGCGAAAGCAATGGCCGTCATGCGGCGGCAGGGGGCAAGACGCCGGGGAAACCATGCGCGTTGGCAGCGGAACCGGCAAGATCATCAAGGGCTTCCGTGGCGTTTGACGCTCGGCATTCAAATGCGACCCCTCACCCTCGACCCCGCACCCGACACTGTTGCCGCCATCGTTGAGCGCGTCATGAGTGATGTATGAACTTCAAACGACTCTTCTTCGGCCCGGTGCTGCCCAATCGAGATGAGCGCGCAAGGAAGATAGGCGCGCTGGAAGGCGTGCCGGCCATGGGGCTGGACGGGCTGGGTTCATCGGCTTATGGACCCGAAGCGGCCCTCACAGTTCTGATTCCGCTAGGCGCAGCGGGAACGGGCTACGTGGAGCCCATCACGGCGGTCATCGTCGTATTGTTGGCGATCCTCTACCTCTCCTACCGGCAGACCATCCGCGCCTACCCGTCCAACGGTGGTGCTTACACGGTCGCCAAGGCGAACCTCGGGCGCGAGGCGAGCTTGCTGGCCGCCGCCGCCCTCATGATCGACTACGTGCTGAACGTGGCCGTGGGGATCTCGGCCGGCGTCGCCGCCCTGATCTCAGCCATTCCCTCCTTGCAGCCCTACACGCTGTGGCTTTGCCTGTGCATCCTGGCCCTGGTGACCTTGATCAATCTTCGGGGCACGCTCGATGCAGGCCGGCTTTTTGCGTTGCCGACTTACACCTTTGCCGGCAGCTTTTTCATCCTGTTGGCCATCGGAATCTACAAAGCGGCGACGTCTGGACCGCCGCCCTCGGCGCCCCTCGCGCAAGTGGCCGGCACAGCGTCGGCCTGGGTACTGATGCACGCGTTCGCGAGCGGTTGCACGGCCATGACCGGCGTCGAAGCCGTCAGCAACGGGGTGGGTGCCTTTCGCGAACCGGCGGTCAAGTACGCACACCGCACTTTGACCGCCATCGTGCTCATCCTCGGAATTCTGCTCGCAGGGATTGCGTACTTGGCCAACGCATTCCATATCGCGGCCATGGACCAATCGCAAGCCGGCTACCAGAGCGTGCTGTCGCAGCTCGCGACGTCGGTGGTCGGGCGCGGCGCCTTCTACTACGTGGCGATCGGCAGCCTCCTGTGCGTGCTGGCGCTCTCGGCGAACACCAGCTTCACCGACTTCCCGCGCCTGTGCCGCACCATTGCTCAGGACGATTTTCTGCCGCGTCCTTTCGCGGTGGTGGGCCGTCGACTCGTGTTCTCGGTCGGCATCGCTTACCTCGCGCTGACGGCCGGTCTGTTGCTGATCGTCTTCAACGGCATCACGGAGCATCTGATCCCGCTTTTTGCCATCGGTGCCTTCCTCACCTTCACTTTGTCTCAGGCGGGCATGGTGGTTCACTGGCGCCGTGAATACGCCCGGGAGCCGTCGTCAACGGCGCGCGCGCGCATGGGGATCAACGCCGTCGGCGCGTTGGCGACGGGGGTCGCGTTCGTCATCATCCTGCTCGCGAAGTTCACCGCGGGCGCCTGGATCACGTTGCTGGTCATCCCGGCAGTCATGGTGCTGCTGCACTCGGTTAACCGCTACTACGCCGGCCTGAAGGAACAAATGCGCGAGGAGGCGCCGTTGGCAATCGGCGCCATCGAGAGTCCGACGGTGCTGGTCGTCGTCGAGGAGTGGAGTCGGCTCACCGACAAAGCCCTGACCTTCGCCATGCATCTCTCCAAGGAGGTCATCGCCGTGCACCTGATGGCCCTTTCAGGGCCGGACGACGTTGGGAAGCGGCAAGCGCTGGAAGCGCGGTGGGCAGATTTCGTGGAAGCTCCCGCGCGCGCGGCCGGGCATACCCCGCCGCGCTTGCTCGTGCTGCAAGCACAATACCGGCGCATGCACGAGCCGTTGATCCGGCTGCTGCGAAAGATCGAGACCAACCATCCGGGACGCCCCGTCGCCATCCTGATTCCAGAGTTGATCAAGCGCAAGTGGTGGCAGTACCCGCTGCATACGCACCGCGCCCGTCGCCTGAGAACGAAGCTGCTTCAGTGCGGAAGCGAACAGGTCGTCGTCATCAACGTACCGTGGTTCCTGGAGCCGGTTGCCAGCGCAGCGACTGTGGACAAAAAGGACGCGCGTGCTGGGACACTGCATGGCGCGAGCCGGCCTGCGTGATCCATTTGGATTTCGATGCGCCAGGGCTGAGCATGCCGAACCTTTGATATCCGAGCTTCGATGCTCCGGGATCAGCCCGGCGGACACTCTCCCGGTGCCGAGTGCCTTGCGCAAAGTGAGCACGCGTCGAGAACGCGCGAGCCCCCGACTGCGCTTTTGCAAAGGCCAGATGCTGGCGGCGCCGTGCGCGGTTACGCTCGATTCCGTACGCTCAGACACAGCGGTAACCTCCGCAAAGCCGGATCTACCCGAGAGGCATGGAGCGCAATCGTTGCGACGTACCAGCGACGTTGCGCGCGGAAAAGCGGTCGCGAGCGAAGCCGCGAATCGCGGGCGAGAGATCGAAAGCCTGTCGCGCGCATCCGGCTGCCTGCAATTCACTTCATCCAACAGGCGAGAGGCCGGGATCAATTCATGGCGCGACCGCCAATCAAGTTTGCACGAGGCACCGAAGACATCCGCACGGCGCAGGAGCCCGCGGCTGAGATTCCAAGAGACTCTCTTTTTGAGTTGTCGTCGCACCGGGATGCGGCGGAGCAACTTGAATGCCGGGACACTTGATCGTATAAATATCGCACCTAGTTCGGTACACGTTTTCCGTTTCAACGTACTTCCAAGGAGTTGATGATGGCTTCGCGATCGAGTCTTTCCTCATCGAACATTTCCCAGCATATCGGCAGCACTGCCGCAAGCTCTGGAGGTCGGAGGGCAATGAGCACAAGGGAGCTTCAAGCGTACCTTGCCGCGCGCGACACGCTGAGGCGCGTCCGGCGGACCTCTTCCCTTTTCATACCGCCGCGGGGCGACACCCTTCATTTCGTCGTGCGATGCCGCGCCGATCTTCCGCCGCGAGACGTTGACGCGTGAGCCGGGACGAGCCCGACGGAGCGAATGCCGCTCCGTTGGCCTCTCTCCCTTTTATCTCTCTCTCGAGCCCCGTGGCGCGCCAGTGGGTGCGTGTTTTTCGCGCCAACGACGTCGTCGAACGGAGTGGGGTTTCGACCTGTACGGCCTGCCCGCGCCGGCAGCGCAAGGGGCGGCCGCCCAGCCGCGGCTAGACTGAGTGCAGTGCCCTTTGACGTGGTAAGTTGCCGCAAGAACCGTCGCGGTTTGCGGCGAACGTCGATCTCACTGCCGGGGATCGTCGCGTTGCAAGTCCACGTCACTCAACTCGTCGTCCAGGGCGCGTTGCATCAGCCTGTTCTCGAATAGAACGAAGGAGGCCGCCAGCACAACGAGCGCCAACCCAACGATCGAGAAGCACGCAGCCACGGGCGGCAGGATATCGTTTGGCGCCACCACGTTGACCGCACCGATGATCAGCGTGAAGATCAGCAGCATGGCCGAGACCACGCCGATGTTCGTCGCCCTGCGCATGCACGCACAACGTCGCTGGTAGAGAAGAATCTGTCGGCGGACACTCTGGTGCCGCGAGCTGTTCGTTTGCTTTCGGTACTCATCCAGCAGCTCTCTGAATCGCACCGCCGCGGCCTCGTATCGAGTCTGAAGATAGCTGAGAAAAATCCATGCAGCGAAGACCAGACTGGCCGTTGGACCGATGGTCTGCAGCAACTCTTTGAGATCGATGGACAACGTGACTCCTGGTGAATTGGACTTCTGACGAGGTGCCCGCATCAGTCAATGCGACTTACCGGGTGGCTGGGCCGTGCGCATCGAACATTGCCGGCGGTTCATCAGAACGGCGCTCAGACGACGTGAGACAAATGGAAGTCGTGCGCAAAGCATGCGATAGAGCGCTTGCGTCGCTACCCGTCGGATCCGGCGGCGACCCGCCCGGGCCTGATGGACCCGCCCGGCTTGGCAATCCGGACCAGGACGGACGTCGACGGCAACACACTGCTTACCAACCGGGCAATTGCGAGCAAGCCGCCAAGCGTGACTGCGAGCTTGGCGTGAAAGAGGAAAGGCTTCGTGCCGACCAGGGCTTCGGCATGTTGGCTGGAACTGGAGGATGTCACCGACGGCTCCGATAGATGTAGCCCTGAGGATCACCATTGCCGAATGCAGGCACGACGGCGTAATGCGCGGCCGCTCGTAGGCAAAGCACAGACACGAGCGCCTTGGCGGTTTGCCCTCCTGAGGTCGCGACAGGCGCGTCGGTGAGCGACGACACGAGCGCAGCGGCTCCTCGCGCGCCGAACTGCTACTGGCGGCACGTTGATTGCCCGCAGCAGGCGGCGCGACGAGTCGCCACCGAAGACCCACATCCAGCAACCAGCCGAGGCCGCCATGCGTCAACCCTTCCAAGTAGCAGACCTTTATCTTCATCAAAAGATCACGGAGATCGAATGTGCCCAGGGGCTTGGCATCGCCGCGTGCACGGTTCGTTCCGTCGACCGGGAGCAGGACGGATACAGCTCCTGCATCTGGTCGTACGAGCTGACCGGCCCGTCCGCCCGTCAGCTGACCCGCGGAGGCGCACGAGATGAGGCTCCCCGTTGGTCGCCCACCGCGGACCGGCTCGCGTTCCTGTCAGACCGGGGTGGCGGATCTCCGCAGGTCTATCTCATGCCGCGCGACGGTGGCGAGGCCCGGCAGCTGGGGCAGTTTGACGAGAGCGTGACCAACCTGCGCTGGACCCCGCACGGCAGGTCGCTCATGGTCGCGAGTGCGATCGCGGTAGATCCCGAGTTGCGCGGCCAGCCTTCCTTTGGAAAGGCGCCCAAGCGCAAGACGTCCGCGCCCGAAGTTGCTTGGCGACTCCCGTACAAGGAGGACGGGGTGGGTTATCTCCTGCAGCGCCAGATCCACCTTTTCGCGCTGGATGCAGACACCGGAGAGCACACGCAGCTGACATCGGGTGCGTTCGACGTGATGGCCTTCGACATCTCCGCCGACAGCGAGCACATTGCCTACTCCCGCACTCGCGACGGCAAGTTCGCCCATGCCACGGACCTGTGGATTTGCGACACCGAAGGTCATAACCAACGACAGTTGACCCACCGCCACGCGGTCGTTATGCAGCCGGTATGGTCGCCCGACGGGCGGTACATCGCCTTCACGGGTTCCATCGAGGAAGGGGACGCAGAACCCAAGCTTTGGCTGCTGGACGTCGCGACGGAAAACGTCCGGATGCTGGCCGACGAGTCGGTGGACGTGGCCGACGCCGCCTCGCTCCACTGGGCGCGCGACGGGTCCGAGATCTTCTTTTCCCGCGCGCATCGAGGTTGCCACGTAGTCTGCGCGATTTCCGTCCCGAGCGGCACGCTGCGCGTCATCGTTCCAGGCGAGCGACAGCTCGGCGCCCTTGGCTGTACCGAGAGGGACTTCGTGTACACGGTGGAGCATCCTTCCCAACCCAGCGAACTGTGGGCGATTGACCGCGATGGTGGAGAGGAACGCCAGATCAGCGATTTGAACGCATGGTGGAAAGAACGCCTGCCGATCGAGGCCAAGTTGCGTGCCTTCGAGGTGCCAGACGGATGCGGCGGCACCGAGGCTGTGAGCGGCTGGCTCATCAGAATGCCTGGTTCTGCCTTGCCCGGTCCCCTCCTCAACGACGTCCACGGCGGCCCCGCGAGTTATGCGTTGCTCGACTTCGATACCAATGTTTTCTGGCAGGTCCTTTGTGCACGAGGGTGGTCCGTCCTCGCGCTGAACGCGGTGGGCTCGTCCAGTTACGGGCGCGAATTCTGCCAGCGCTTGGCGGGCCACTGGGGCCACTACGACTTGCCACAGCACATCGCCGCGGTCGAACAGTTGCAAAGCGAAGGCATCGTTGACGAGCGCGTCGCCATCTCTGGCAAATCCTACGGCGGGTATCTGAGTGCCTGGGCCACCGGGCACACCATGCTCTTTCGCGGCGCCGTGGTCATGGCGCCGGTCGGCAATATCGAAACGCATTACGGCACCTCTGATGGTGGCTACTACGCGGACCCTTTCTATATCGCCACGAGTCCGGCCTTCGATCGCGCGAAGGCGCGGGAAATGTCGCCGCTGCAGCATGTTGAAAAATCGAAGACGCCGACCCTTTTCCTCCAAGGCAAGGAAGATGAGCGCTGCCCCAAGTGCCAGTCGGAGGAACTCTTCGTGTCCTTGGCTCGAGCGGGGGACACACCGACGGAGCTGGTCTTGTACCCGGGCGAGCACCACAGCTTTCTCGGGGAAGGCGCGCCATCTTGCCGGGAAGATGCGGCCAACCGGATTCTCAGCTGGCTGGACCGCTATGTGGTCGAGGCGATGGAGGCACCCGGCGCAACGGGCGACAAGCAACGAGAGGTGCTGGGCAGCTAGGCCCACGCATCGCGGGCATTCACCGGCGCCGAAGGCCGACAAAGCGCGCCAGTGGTGGATGCCCCCGGTGCGAAGGAGTTTCCAATGAGCCGAGATTCGCAAAGTGGCGACAAGCCCGTCGTCAATCTGGCTTTGCAAGGCGGGGGCGCGAACGGCGCGTTCACCTGGGGCGCGCTGGAGTGCCTCCTTGACCAGGAAGACATCCGCATCGGCCGCGTGAGCGGGGCGAGCGCCGGTGCGCTGAATGGCGCAGCGCTTGTCACGGGCTTGTTGAAAGGCGGCCGAACCGGAGCGAAGGAGAACCTGGCGCTGCTCTGGCGGAAAGTTGCTGAGGTCGGCGCGCCGTTCACGTTTCTGTCCAGCCCGCTGAGAAAACCGGGATTGGGCATCTGGGACGACGCGCTGCCGTTGCTCTCGCCCTACCAGACCAATCCATTTGCAATTCAGCCGCTTCGGCACATCGTCGAAGCCTTCACCGACACTGAGTCGCTTCGCATCGGCGGGCTGAACGCCCTGTTCGTCAATGCCGTGAATGTCCACAGCGGACGCTCACGAGTGTTCGGCCCGGCCGACCTGTCAACTGACGCTTTGATCGCTTCGGCCTGCGCGCCTTTCATGTTCCAGGCCGTGCAGATCGATGGGGAGCCGTATTGGGATGGCAGCTACGCGGCCAACCCGATGCTGTGGCCACTGTACGAGAGCTCGCTGGACTCTGACATTTTCATGGTGGAGCTCACGCCGCAGCAAAGAGCGGAGACGCCCACCACAGCGAAAAACATCCTCAACCGGATCAATGAGATCGCATCAATCAATGGATTGATTTCCGAACTTCGCTCGCTGCACGCGATCAATCGCCATGTTTCGGGCGCCGACTTGCGCATGCACGTGCTCAGCCTGCCCGACGTCGGGCGCGACGGCGCGATCGAACCCTCAGTCAAGCGCACCGTCGGCCCGCTGCTCTTCGATTCCTTGCGAAGGCACGGGTACGACGCATGCCGGGCGTGGCTGGCCGAGTTCCGGCATGACCTGGGTGTCAGGTCAACGGTCGATGTGGCCGCGCGGTACCTTGACAGCCAGCATGCGCACGGAGTCAGGGACGATATCCCGCAGGCTGTGCAATCAGGGCAGCGCGATCTCGGCGGCGACCGTCGTCGGTAATTTGTACGACTGACGGAACTGCAAAAGCGCCGCATCGTTGCGCTCCTTTGACTGGGATGCGACGCAGTCGCTCGCGACCACCACATCGAAGTCACGCATCCTCGCTTCGGCGACGGTGACGAGAATGCACTGATCGCTCGACACGCCCGTCACGATGACGCGTCGGGCTCGAAGGTGCGAGAGCAGCAATTCCAGCGGGGTGGAAAAAAAAGCGGAGTGCTTGGGCTTGAGGACAAAAAAATCCTCGTGGTCCGGCATCAGGGCCTGGGTGATGTCGGCGCCGCGCCCCTGCGAGGCAGACGATTGGGAAACCAAGTGGCGGAAATCGGATCGCCAGCGCCCGCTGTTGTCGTTGCAGTAGATCGCAGGAACGCCTTCGCGCCGGCAGCGCTGCTTGAGCAGGGCGATGTTGCGGTAAATCGTTGTTGCGCCGTCCAGCACGGCGTCGGCGTCCGGAAAATCCCAGCAACTGATCATGTCGATGATCAGCAGTGCTGTGCCCGATGTGTCGCCTTCGTGCGCCAGCGAGGCGTCTGGTTTGCTGCTCACGGCAAGATCGTCCTGGTCATACGGTGATTCGAGTTCTTTCGTGCGTGCGCAAGCCCGGCAGCACCATGCGCCCGAACACATCGATGAAGTCCGCCTGATTCCGGCCCACTTGGTGCAGGTCAATGCCTTGCACTCCGAGTGCCATGCAAGCGGCCAGGTGGTCCGCATGGGCATGCAGGTCGGCCGAGACGAAAACGCGCTCGCGCATCGCCTCGGGCGAGATGTGGCGACTGGCGATCTCGAAGTCCTCAGGCTGGCGAAGTTCGCCCTGCTTCTCGTCCACCGCATTGAACCGCCACTGCTGATGCGCTTCGCGCAAGGCCTCCTCCTCGGTTTCAGCCCAGCTCAGGTCGACCTTGATGTAGACGGGCTTTCCGGCGCCGCCGCCACGGCGAAAGGCGGCGATGCGATCTCGCAACGCCGGAATTCCCGGTCCGATCGTGAGCAGCCCATCGGCCCAGCTGCCGAGCCACTCCGCCGTGGCTTCGCTCGTGGCGGCCCCTATCAGCTGGGGCACCGCCGGGGGCTTGCACCAGAGACGCGCGTCCCGCACCGCCGGCGGCCCCTCAGCGATCACGCGGTGTCCCTGCAAAAGCGATTTCATCGACCTCGCGCCGTGCAGCAGGCGGCGGTTGCGCTCTGCCTTGTTCGGCCACGCCGGGCCGAGTGCCGCCTCGTTGAGTGCTTCGCCGCTACCCAGCGCGATCCAGGGCATGCGACCCGGGTACATCGTGGCCAGCGTGCCTGCCGCCTGGGCCAACACGACGGGCGAATACCGCCAACCGCCTGGCACCGAGATCGTGGCGAAGGTGAGCCGCTGCGTTGCCTGCATTGCAGCGCCGAGCCACGACCAGGTGAAGGCGGACTGACCTTGCGCCGGCGCCCAGGGCTGCAAATGGTCCGACGTGAAGGCGGCGTCGAACCCGGCGTGCTCCGCGCGCACGACCCAGCGCAGCAACTGCTGCGGCGCAAACTGTTCCTGCGAGGCGTGGTAGCTGAAAAGCGTCATGGCGTGCTGCGGGCGAGGTGCGGGCAACGGCCGGTCACAGTGACACGCCAATGCGCACGCCGTTCGGGTGCGTGGCTTCGAATTTCTCCTGACAGGGCACGCAGCGCTCACTGAAGGGCTGGACCTTCAGGCGCGCCAGCGGGATAACCACGCCGCAGTCCGTGCACAAGCCGTAGCTGCCTTGCTGAATGCGTTCCAGCGCGACGGCGATCTGGCGCAGCTCCGTCATGTCGCGCTCCTGTTCGGCGCGTCGTATCGCCCCCCGGATGCGCGCTTCTCCCTGGTCCCCCGCATCACCCACCTCGACGTGCGGCTGCCGGCTGGAGGTCTCGGCAGCTTCTTCGTCGACCTCGCGCACCTGGATGACCAGCTGCGCCTTGCGCGCGTGGAGCCGCGCCGCCATCGCGTCCAGCTGGGAGGAGGAAAGAGGTGTCGATGCCATCGCGCGTCCGGTTGTCATGGATGCCTGGAGGCAACGCGCATGCCCAAGACCCGTCGTGGCGCAAGAACCTTCGTCCCCGTTTTGGGCGGCGGCTGATGGTTGCTCGCCCCCGGAGGGCGTGCGCCGCGCGCGTCGCCTTTGCGCGCCGAAACCTGTTCCCGAGGTCCGGTGCCGATGTTCTGTCTGTCATGCCGGCGCTACGGCGCGCGCCGACCTTGACTCGTCCGCGAAGCCGCCTTGTTTCCGGTCCTGTCGATCGTTCAGACCTTACCTGTCTGGAGCTCCCTTCGACCGGCAAGGGGTCTGGCGGGGTCAGGAGCAACGGGTGGTCCGCCGGAGCCGCCGACCTCACCCCGTTCCGGATGCTGTCGCGTGACTGCTCGCCGCGTAAGAATTCCTGCTTCTTGCTCATGCTCCTCGTTTGGTCACCTTGCGGCCGAACAAACGGCGCGCCGCTCAGCACTCCTCAGCGCCATATGCCACCCCAGGGACCTTGAACCCGCGCAAGCACTGCCGCAAACAATGCCGAAGGAGGGTAGGTCTTACAAGACTTCGGGGTGCCAGTCGCAGCCGCTTGCCATCCGTCCCCGAGGGAGCAAGTCGACCGGCTCGCGGCGAGCTTTGCGGGCCTCTCGACAAGGCGCCGTAGCCGCTGTGCCCGGCACGCCGGTTGCCGAACGGCGACGAGAACCGTTGAAAGAACAATGTCTATATCCCTCCTTCGGAAAGTTGCAGCCTCCCGGCTGCCGTTGAACGTCTCGGACACCGACCAGATCGACGAACTGATCGTGTTGATGCAAGCCGGATTGATCGCTGCCCTGCGTGTCCGCGACGAGAGTGACCGGTCGAGTCTCGGGCGTCGCATGGTGCGAGTGCTCGCAGTCACGCGAGATGGTCGGCGCTTGCTGTGCCGCGCCGAAGCGGTCAGGGCAGCTGATTGCATTGAAGAACGTGTGATTGCAGTCGCCGAAAGACGGTAGCCCGGGGTTTTGTGAGCGCTGCGGCCGAAGACGCCCCATCAGCGCCGAAGATGGCTCTCGCCAGGAGCTGACGCGTCGGTATCTTCGTCTAGCCTTCCGTGCCGGCAGGGCTCTGCGGCACTGCTCGCATTGCAGCAAGCCATTGAGCAGCATTGGTCAGGCGCCTTCAGCGCAGCGGCTCAAGCCGCCGGTGCATGGCCGAGGCTGCTATAGCGGCGGCGCCCGTCGCCACCACGATCTGATTCAATCCCTGCGCGACGTCGCCCGCCGCGTACAGGCCTTCCACGGAGGTCTGATGATGTTCGTCCACGACAAGATAGCCAGTCTCGTCGCATTGCGCACCCAGCAGGCGCCCCAGTCCCGCATGCACGCGCACGCCCAGCGCACAATAGAGAGACTCGCAGGTTGTCTCGGAGTCGCCATGGGCAACCGTGACCCCGCCGGCTCCTGCTGCGATGCTGCGCACCGGATCGTTGAAGCATCGGATCCCCGCCTCGGCGAGCCGCTGGCGGTCGGCGCCCGCCAACCCAGCGGCCCCTTCTTGCACGAAGAGCGTAAGGTGAGGCGTGAAGTGCCGCAGGTAAATCGCCTCCGCCACGCCGGCGCTGCCAGTGCCATAAACACCCACCTTGCGCCCAATCACCTCGTAAGCGTCACAGACAGGGCAGTAGCGCAAGGCGCCCGCTTGCAAGGCCGCCAGCACGTGCGGCATCGCGGGCGGGATGTCGTCGACGCCTGTCGCGAGCAACAACAGCTTGCCACGCGCGGAGCCCGTCGGCCATTGGAGACCGAAGCCCTCCGCGTCGTGCCATGCGTGCTCGACCGTGGCTTCGACACGGCACGCGTCATAGGCACCGAGCTGCCGGCGCAGGGCGTCGAGTAGGGAGTTGCCGGCGATGCCCTCGGCGAAGCCCGGGTAGTTGTGCGTGCGCGGGATCTTGGCGACGCGGCTGTGCATCGCGTCCAGCAGCACCACCGAGCGGCGAAAGCGAGCCAGGTAGATGGCGGCGGTGAGACCGGCCGCTCCGCCGCCGACGATCAACACGTCCGCCACGCCGTCGGCGGTGGGGCGTCCACGCACGCTGCTCGGGTTCATTTCGACTTTCAGTGCAGCTGGGCCGCTAGCGCAGCAATCCGAGCGCCCGGTTGAACTCGGATGCGAAGCGCCGGCGTTCCATGGCTGTGAGATGGCGACCCACCTCAAGCCGGCTCCGGCCGCTGCAAAGGTGCAACGCACCACCGCGCTGCTCGAGGCGCGTCCATCGGGGATCGAGGCGCGCCACGCGGGTGGTCAAGCCGCGGTGGATCTTCACGTCCAGAGTGTCCCGCGCAAGATCCAGCTCCTCGCCGTCCACCGCGTGCAGCCCATAAAACAATGCTGCAGCGTCCAGCCCGACAGCTTGAACACCGCAGCACGCGGTCACCAGTGGGTAGCCCACGCACCCGAACGCGATCCCAATCGCCAGGTTCGCGGCCGCCAACAATCCGACGTTCAGCAGGAAGGCGCGCGGCGACAGCGCACAACGGCGCATGAGCTTCCAACGTGCGGGCGGGTCGAACGGCATGGCAGGCAGCCGGCAAAGCACGTGCCGCGGGCGGGGCCGTGGGGTGCACCGGATCAAGCCCCGCTCGAACTCGCCGCCGCAGGCACGAAGGCACGCCGTTTGCCATGCGAGCTGCCCACTCAGCAGGCCGCATTGCCATGAACACGATTGCCTCCGACACCCTACCGTCACCTGTCGCCCGGCCAGCGGGGCTGGATGAGGGCCATGATGAATCTCATGTGATGCCCAACGGTTGGCGTCGCTGGCTGTACGCCACCGATCACAAGGACATTGGCACCATGTACCTGCTATTCAGTCTCACCATGCTGATGGTGGGCGGGTTGCTGGCGATGTTCATACGCGCTGAGCTGTTCCAGCCGGGGCTGCAATTGTTCAACCCCGAGGTCTACAACCAATTCGTGACGATCCACGGGTTGGTGATGGTCTTCGGGGCCATCATGCCGGCCTTCGTGGGGTTCGCGAACTGGATGATTCCACTGCAGATCGGAGCTTCCGACATGGCATTCGCGCGCCTCAACAACTTCAGCTTCTGGCTGCTGCCACCTGCCGGTCTTTTGCTTGTGGCGCCCTTCTTCATGGACATCGGCTCGATCGGCTCGGGTTGGACGCTTTATCCGCCGTTGAGCCTGCAGATGGGGCCGGCCATGGATTTCGCCATCTTTGCCGTTCACATCATGGGCGCGAGCTCGATCATGGGCTCCATCAACATCATTGTGACGGTGCTCAACATGCGCGCGCCACGAATGACGTTGATGAAGATGCCACTGTTTTGCTGGACGTGGCTGGTCACGGCCTATCTGTTGATAGCCGTGATGCCCGTGTTGGCAGGGGCGGTGACGATGACGTTAACGGACCGCCATTTCGGAACCACCTTCTTCGTCCCGTCGGGCGGCGGCGATCCCGTCCTGTTCCAGCACATCTTCTGGTTCTTCGGGCATCCGGAGGTCTACATCATGATCCTGCCGGCGTTCGGCATCATCAGCCAGGTGGTACCCGCGTTCTCGCGCAAGAGGCTCTTCGGGTACCAGTCAATGGTGTATGCGACGGGGGCCATCGCCCTGCTTTCGTTCATCGTCTGGGCCCACCACATGTTCACCACCGCCATGCCGCTGACGGGCCAGCTGTTCTTCATGTATGCCACCATGCTGGTGGCCGTGCCCACCGCGGTGAAGGTCTTCAACTGGGTCGCCACCATGTGGCAGGGTTCCATCACCATGGAAACTCCCATGCTGTTCGCGGTCGGCTTCATCTTCGTGTTCAGCCTGGGCGGGTTCACCGGGCTGATCCTGTCGATCGCTCCGATAGACATCCAGCTGCACGACACACACTATGTCGTCGCGCACTTTCACTACGTGCTTGTCGCGGACTCCCTGTTCGCGATGTTCTCCGGGTTCTACTACTGGGTGCCAAAGTGGACCGGAGTCATGTACCGCGAGCGGCGCGGGCAGGTGCACTTCTGGGTGTCTCTGGTGAGCTTTAATGTCGCGTTCTTCCCGCTGCACTTTCTTGGTCTCGCGGGGATGCCTAGGCGCTATGCCGACTATCCGATGCAGTTCGCCGACTTCAACATGGTCGCGAGCGTCGGCGCTTTCGCGTTCGGCTTGGCGCAGGTCTACTTCGTCCTGTTCATCGTCATTCCCGCGCTTCTTAAACGCGGGGAGAAAGCGCCAGCCAAGCCTTGGGACGGGGCCGAAGGCCTGGAGTGGGAAGTGCCTTCGCCCGCGCCATTTCATACCTTCGAAGTGCCGCCGCGGCTCGACGCGACGGCCACTCGCATATTGGCGGATTAAGAGGGGCCCCGACAGGAGAGAAAGTCGGGTCCCGGCTGCCGAGTCCCGGCCGCCGATCGCCTCAGAGTCCCCGGCAGCCTGAAAGCCGCAATGCTAGCCCTCGCTCGCCGGCGCGTAGTCCATCGCCCAGACGCCGACGCCCACAAGGCCTTCGAGTCGACGCACCCCGCGGGCAGTGCCAGCGGGCGTCGCGGACGCTCGCTCGGTCGGACGTCACATCTTGCTCATCGTGCGTGCGTGCTCCAAGTGGCCCTGCACGATGGGGAGCATCTTCGTTGCAAGCGCCTTGACCTCCAAATCCTTGGCTGTCGACTGCGTTTTTTGCAGTAACTTTGCCGTGGCTTCGTGGTCGCTCACTCCGGACTGTTTCACATACTGCGTATCGAAAGTCTTGCCGCTCAAGGCTTTCAGCTCGACGGCCATCGCTTTGTGCTTGATGTCAGGATCGTTGGGCGCTTCGAACCCTTTTGATTGCGCCAGCGCCTGCACGTCGCCAAGTCCCTTGGTATGGTCGTCCACCATCATCTGAGCGAATTTCTTGACATCCGCGTTCTGTGATTTCTCCAACGCCAGTTTGCCCGCCGCGATCTCCGCGGCGTTGGCCTGTGCGATGTCTTTGAGCATCCCCTCGTCCGCGCGGGACAACTTCAACGTCGCTCCGCTGTCGGCCTGCGCTCCGGACTTTGGCGCGGCCTGCGTCTGGGCGGTGGCGGTGCCGACACTCAGCGCGCATGCAGCGCCCAGCGCCGCAGCCGCGATCACAGTCATGGATCGATTCTTGATGGTATGCATAACGAACTCCTCTGTTAAAAAAGAAGAGTTGTGATTCGTTCTGGCGGCTTCTTTGTAAGACCTTTGCGCAAAAGCATGCACGCGCAGTGCTGTGCGCCCGACTGGCGTACGCGGGAGGCCGCGAGCAACGCGCCTGCGGCGAGGACCGTGCCGGCGGAAGCCAGAAGCTCAGGGCAATGCGACTAGATTGCGCGCACAGGAATGTGCTCCGTCGCACGAGGCATGGCCCGGGACCTTTGCGATCTCCAGGAGCACCCCCGTTAGAAATCCGAGGCCGTGCGCCTGCACTGACGTTCGCTTCGGTTGGTGGGCAACTGCGGCGTTGATCGTGGACTCCGATGGATTGCTATCGCAGCGCAATTTCCCACATCCGAAGTAAAACCCCGACGGGGCGCTCACGCTTTGTGGAAGCTGTCGCCCCGCGTTGAAGATGCTTTGGTTTGGGCAACGGCTTCGGCCCGGATGAAGTGGCAGGCATGAGCCAGCGGGCGGACGCAAGACCAAAGCCGGCGAAATCGAGCTGAATCGCCGGTCCCGTTCACTGCGATACGCACCTCGCTAACGGCCAGGGGTGCAGAAGTGGTATTGGTACGATCGGTCATGCGCAATCAGCGCATGTCACCCATCGAGGTTCGGATGCGACTGGCAGATTTCATTGAGCAGAACATCGAAGCGGTTGTGGACGGCGCGGAAGAATTCGCGCGCACGCTGGAGCCGGCCGCAAGGCATCTGGATGAGGAGGCTCTGCGCGACCACATGCCGATGATCCTGCAGGCCGTCGCGCTGGACCTGCGTTCGCAGCAATCGCCGCCGGCCAGGCGTCTGAAGTCGCTAGGCCAGCCGCCGCGCCCGCCTGGTGCGCCGGAGACGGCCGCGCAGACGCACGCCTTGCTGCGCGCGAAGGCGGGCTTCGAAATCGAGCAGCTGGTGGCCGAATACCGCGCATTGCGCGCCTCCGTGCTGCGCCTTTGGCTAGGCGACGCACAGCACTTCAGCGGTGAGGCGTCCGAGGACATCGTGCGTTTCAACGAAGCCATCGATCAGGCTGTTGCCGAGTCAGTGGCGTTTTACACAGCCGAGGTGGATCGATGGCGGCACGTGTTCCTGGGCGTGCTGGGACACGACCTGCGCGGACCGCT
This sequence comes from Variovorax sp., assembly GCA_028292285.1. Lineage (GTDB taxonomy): Bacteria > Pseudomonadota > Gammaproteobacteria > Burkholderiales > Burkholderiaceae_C > Variovorax. The sequence goes on from JAQGMP010000397.1 coordinate 19,438, forward strand.
CAATGCCATCCTGTTGACGTCCGAACTGCTGTCGCGCATGACCACCCGGGAGCCACTTTCCCGCCACACCATGCGACTCATCCAGAGCGGCAAGCGCATGAAAACGCTGCTGGACGACCTGCTCGACTTCAGCAGGGCCTCGCTCGGGCTGGGCATCGGCGTGCGCAGAATGACCGCAGATCTTGCGGGCCCCTGCGAGGAAGAGGTCGACGTGCTGCGCGCCGCCCTGCCCGACACGCCGATCAGCTTTGATGTGGAGGGCGACACATCGGGGACATTCGACGTCTCGCGCGTGCGCGAGGTGCTTGGCAATCTCGTAGGTAACGCGGCGAAATATGGCACGCCGGGCGCCACCGTAGCCGTCCGCCTGACGGGCGACGCCGACGGCGTGCAACTGTCCGTTGAGAATGCGGGCGACCCCATACCGGGAGACGCGGTCCCCCAACTTTTCGAGCCCTTGCGCCGGGGGGCGCCGTCCGAGCCACTGGGCGACCGCGCCAATTTGGGCCTCGGGCTGTTCATCGTGCGCGAGATCGCGCGAGCCCACGGCGGCGACATCGTCGCCGTGTCAGCGGAGGGCAAGACGCGATTCACCATGCGCCTGCCCCATACGTCCGACGCCCCAGACAGCTGAGTGGGCGCCCTTGGGCTCTCGGCTCTCGGCGCTCGTGGCGCCGGTGTGCCAGCTTGTCGGCTCGGCCCTGATGCTGGCAGCCACGCACGCCGCCGGGACACCTGTCGAAGTCTCTGATTCGGCGGCGTTGCTGGCGGCTCCAGCAACTCTCAGGCGCGCGGTGAGTCCGTAGCGACGGACCGGATACCAGGTCGCCCGAAGGGCCTCCTATACGGTGGCGCCGCTCAACTCAGCCATCAACTCTTCCTTGCGTGTCTGCAGTTGGTCCCGCATCCCGACAAGATCCAACTTGCGGGCGGCGCGGGCCTTGGTGAAGATATCGCCCCGCTCCTCCTTGACATGGTGATCGATGTACTCACCCAGCACGGTCACCTTGGCGTCGAACTTGTCGTCGACATCCGTTGCTTCCTTGATCTGGGCGATCAGGTCCTTGGCGCTCGCGTGCTCGACCTCCGCCTCGTCCAGCAGATCGGTTTCCTTGATGGCCTCCCGCAGAGCGGGATAGAAGATTTCTTCCTCGATTTGCGCATGCACCGTCAGCTCCGTGCATATCTGTTCAGCGAGGTCGCGCTTTTTCTGCGAAGCGCTTGCCGCCTTGGACTTGGTGAGCTCTTCGTAGTCCTTGAACATCTTTTTGACCTTGCGGTGGTCCGCGTCAAGGAGGCTGCAGGCATCGGGCTGGCTTCGAGGGGTGGTGGCTGGCATCGTGGGACTCCGGTTTGAACAATTAGCGGGAACACAACTTTTCGTCAGATGTTCCGGCGCGTCTGTAGGAAAGCGTCGCCATGAAGTTCCAGACAGCGCACGAAAGGCGCGCACACAGTTGCGGCATCCGCCGGGATACCTCCGGGTTCTCACTTCATGCTTTGCAGCTCGCTCTCATCCGCGTGTCGAGCAAGCCATGCGCATCGTTCGGCGATCCTGAATCGGCATTTGCATCGCGCGGGGTTTGTTGGGGTGGATCGTCTTGGATGGACCGTCACTGGGAGGGCGGGGCATGGCGTTCGTCGGGCAGGTGGGCGCTCAACTAAAAGTTCAAGGCATCCGCCGTCGGAGATGGCTCTGGCAGCATGAAGGTGCAAGGCACGCTGTGCCCGGAATCCGGGCGCGAGGCAGCCGGGATCTCGCCTCCGCACCGCGGCGGGCCGCGTTCAAGCGTGCGGCGCCCAACATGCCTTTGAATCGCGCTTGAGCCGCGCGCGAGGCTGCGCTTCAATGCAGGGAATCGAACGGGCGACCAGCACGCGAGCTCCCGTGTGCGTCTGGCATTGGGCTATCAAGCCCGCCTGAACTCGCGGCCACGGCTGCAACGCTTCCAAATGCCTCGCGCCGGCCGACCGGTGTTGATGAAGAAGGCCTACGCCGCGGCCATGCCGCCGCCAAACACTGCTCGTTTTGAGGAGATCGTTATGCCCGCATCCGAGAAAAGCGCACCGGGCGACATCAACTTGTCGAAGCCCGCCGAAAGTGCGATGGACCAAACGTCCGAGGCTCCCAGTGGGATCGATGCCCAGATGGCACCGGGACCGCGCTCGCAAGGCGCGAAACCTTCCGATGTCGAGACTGATCCGCAGGGTCGAGAGCAAAGAATCCGGGAGGCCGCGTATGCGGCTTACGAGCGCCGCGGCCCGGGCCCCGGCAACGAGATCGACGACTGGCTCGAAGCTGAACGGTCGGTAGACACCCAGGCTTCCTGAGCATCCCGCGCCGCGTTAGGACGCGCGGGCACACGGGGCCCACGCTGGGCCGCGTTCGAATGTTCGCGTGCCCGACACTGGTACCGCAGAACCAAGTTTTTGCATGCGGCGCAGCCGCCTCCCGGCTAGCGAAAGAAGGGAGCCCCGTCGTGCAGCCCGATGGTCCGCAGGAGTCCCGTTAGCTGCTTGTCGAGGCGGCGAGCGCGGACGGCGCGTTCAGCGAACCCTTCGTCACGCGATCGCGCGCGACGGAGCGACGCGACGCAGAGGCGCGAAAACGCGAGCGACGCGCCCTCGCCCAATCTTGCAAGGTATGCCCGGGGCGTCTATGGGGTTCCGGGGCGCGCCTCGTGGCACCACGCATTGCTGATGAATGGGAGACACACACTCTCGCTCCAGGCTCGCCGTCGCGGGGTACCGATTCAGGTGACACTACAGCAGGGTTCGTGGACCGATGCCTTTTCCTCCGCGCTTCGCGCGAAATTTAATCGCTTTTGGAAAGGTCGGCGAGGCTCGAAAATCCTTCCCTTGCCGCGGTGAGCCCGAGCGCAACGAGTCCCCCTTACCTTTCAGGAGAGCGCCAAATGAAATTTTCTTTTTCGATGTCCGTCGGCCTGGTTGCAGCCTTGGCTTGCTGCGCCGCGATCGCGCAAAACGACACCCTGGCAAAGATCAAGGCCAGCGGCACCGTGCAGATTGGTGGCCGCGACAGCCAGGTTCCGTTTTCGTACAAACCTGTCGGTGGCGGAGATCCGGTCGGCTTCACCAACGATATCTGCCTGAAGATCGTGGATGCCATCAAAGCCAAGCTCGACATGGCCGACATCAAGGTGAACTACACGATTCTGACCTCGACCAACCGCATTCCGCTGCTGACCAACGGCACGGTCGACCTCGATTGCGCCACCACGACCAACACTGTGCAACGCCAACAGCAGGTGGCATTCGCTCCCAGTCACTTCGTCACGAACATCACCGCCGCCGTGAAGAAGACGTCGGGTATCAACACGCTGTCCGACCTCAGCGGCAAGAAAGTCTCGACGGTGTCCGGCAGCACCGGCGTGCAGCTTTTGCGTGGGTACCGAAAGAGCGAAAACATCGAAGTCGAGGAGCTGGCGGCCAAGGACACGGCCGATGGGTTCCTGCTCATGGCATCGGACCGCACCGTCGCGTATATCCTCGACGACGTGCAGTTGGCAGGGCTGATCGCGACCTCGCCGAACCCTGGCGACTTCAAGATTCTGACAAAGGAATCACTGCGCCAGGAGCCATACGGAATCATGTACCGCAAGGACGATCCGCAGTTCAAGGAGCTGGTCGACAAAACGGTGACAGACCTGATGAAATCCGGTGCGGTCGACCAGATCTATGCCAAGTGGTTCACCAAGCCGATTCCCCCGACCAACGCGAATTTGAACTTCCCGATGACGGACGTCGTGAAGGAGCTCTACAGGAATCCAAACAACAAGGGCGTCTGACCCGCGCCCCCGTCCAGCCCTCCTCCGGCCCTGTCGATGTCGATGGATGCAACGAACGCGTCAGCCTGCAGCCGCGCCATCACCTTCTTCGGCGGCCTGGAACATGCGCGTGAAGTCGCAGGACTCCTGTGCCAGCATGACGATCGACGCCAGCAGCGAACTGCGGTGCTCGCCCTTGTACATTGCCACATAGGTGACCGGTGGCAGCGCGGGGGTGACCTTGAGGACCTGCAGCGACCCGGCGTCGACCATGCCGCCGACCGCGCGCTTGGGCAGGTAGCTCACGCCCAGCCCGGCGATCGTCAGGCCGATCAATGCGACCAGGTTGTGAATGACGATCGGATGCGCGGGCTGCACCCCCAGATCCTTCATCCAGTTGTCATACAGCAACCCGGTGCCGGACCTGCTGCCCTGCAGCAGCATGCGATGACCGGCCAGTTCGTGCAGCCGGATCGGCCGCTCGCGTGGCAGGAAGCCCGGCTTGCACATCCAGGCGCTCTCGACCTTGCCGACGGCCTTGCTGGGAATACGCGTGTCGGCGAAGGCATCGGGCACGACGATCAGGTCCAGCTCGTCGGCCAGCACCTTCTCGCGCAGGTTGACGCTGCTGTCGACATCAGGCTCCAGCGAGACCTTGGGGTAGTACAGCTGGATGAGTTCGACCCAGCGTGGAAACCAGGTCATCGCCGTGAGCTCGGTGACGCCGATGCGCACGCGTCGCTCGACCACCTCCACGCGGCTGAACTGCTCGACCGCTGCGTCGCGCTGACCCAGCAGGCCCTTGGCCAGCAGGAACATCTCCTCTCCCTTGTCGGTCAGGCGCGCCGAGCGCTGCGTCCGGTCGAAGAGTTCGGTATCAAACACGAGTTCAAGTTCGTGCACCCGCTTGGACACAGCCGACTGGGAGGTGTGCAGCTTGTTGGCGGCGAGGGCGAAGCTGCCCAGCTGTCCGATCCAGTACACAGCCTCGAGTTGCTTGAAAGTCATCATGAAGAGGTGCGCACCGGACGCCTCGAAAAGGCACTTTTGTTCATCTGATCGTACATAGAAGTATCGCTTTTGGATTATCGAAGCTGAACGGCGAAGGCTGCCGGAAGAGCCATCCGCCTACCAACACGGAACCTGACCATGAATGCCAACAACGGCGAATTCTTCTCCGAGGCCTTGATGCGTGACATCAAGGACCGCTTCCATCACGTCGACCACGACATGACCGGCCGCGAGCGGCTGTACTTCGACAACGCAGGCGGTTCGTTTCGCCTGAAGGCGGCAACCGCGCAGTTCGCGCGCATCGACGCGGTGCCGGACAACCCCGAGCGCATCCACGAGGTCGCGCGTGTCCTGCAGGATGTCCAGGCGAGAGGTAGCGACGACTTCCGCGCCATCCTCAATGCGAGCGGCGGCAGCGTGTATGCATCGCTCACCGCGTCGGGCGGCATGTTCGACATGGTTCGCGCCATTGCCGATCACGTGCCGGGCACGAACATGGTGACGACGGCCCTGGAACACCCATCGTCGTTCGATGCGATGGCACTCTATGCCGAGCGCACGGGCAGAGAGCTTCGGGTCGCCGCGTCGAACCCGCTGACCGGCGGCGTCGATGTGGAGGCCATCGTCAGCCTGGTTGACCGGGACACCGCGCTGCTGAGCGTGATCTACGCGTCCAACATTTCCGGGGCCAAGCTGGACGTCGAGCAGATCGTGAAAGAGGCGCGGCGCATCAAGCCGGACCTCTACATCGTGGTCGATGCGGTGCAGCATGCACCGCACGGTCTGGTCGACCTGCAGAAAACGCCGGTGGACGGCATCAACATCGCGCCTTATAAATTCTTCGGCTGCCGGGGTTCGGGCATGTCGTGGCTCTCGGAGCGCGCCTCGGTGCTGCCGCACCACAAGCTGGCCGGCAAGAACAAGGACTTCTGGGACCTGGGCAGCGCCGCAACGTGGCAGTTCGCAGTGGTGACGGAGATCGTCAATTACGTCTGCTGGCTCGGCGCGCAGTCGGTCTCCAACGCAGACAGGCGGGTGCTCTTCGCCAGCGGCATCCGGATGATCGAACAACATGAGCGCGCACTCCTCGCGCGCATGCTCGATGGAGGCGAGAACATGCGGGGCCTGCGCCGCATGGAAGGCGTGCAGGTCTTTCTGGACAGCGAGGACCTGACCAGGCGCGACCTCATCCTCGCCATCGGCATCGAGGACCTGGAACATGCGCAGGCCGTTCGCGAATATGAAAAGCGCGGCGTCATCGTCTATGAACGCGTGGCCACGAGCTTGTATTCCAAACGCATGCTGGACTCCTTCGGCCTTGCGGGCGCCGTGCGCGTCTCGCCGCTGCATTGCAATTCGGCGGCGGACGTGGACCGCTTCCTGGCGGTCACGGCGGAAATCATCCAGGCCGTGCGACACGTCGTCCCGTCCGCATGAGTTTTCGTCTGGCAGCGATGTGACCGGCTCATCGGCAACGTCGCGGCGTCGGCGCTGGCGCGCCGTCACGGCGTCCGACCGCAACGCGCGCCGGCAACGGCAACAACTTCTGCGATGCCGCCGAAGTTCTCTCGGGCCTGCGCCAAACGGTCAAGACTCTGTCACGCCACGCGGGCAGAGCCCCCGGCCCCGCAGTGGACCGCGGTGTGCGGCACACCGGTTGGCGGGTTGCGTGCACCTCGCCCTGCGCGATCGGTGGAATCCGTCTGACAGGGCGGTCCCTGTTTTTTTATACAGGATGTGCCCATCAACCCTCAAGGAGCACCGAGTGACCGACAAGACGACCCAGGCGCATGCCGCGCAAAGCAACATGGAAAAGGATCCCAAAGACTGGGTCACGGGCGATGAGCCGATGACCGGTGCCCAGCGCTCCTATCTCAAGACCCTGTCCGAAGAGGCCAAAGAGAAAGTCGATGACAACCTCACGAAGGCCGAGGCATCACGGCGCATCGAGGAGCTGCAAGCGGAGACAGGCCGCGGCAAAGAGGCGCGGTAGCGCCGGCAGGCGCTGGACGCCCTACGGCGGCGGTCATTCGATGGCAAAGCAGCGATGTACGCACACATCCAGCTCGGCGTGAGCAATCTTCGGGCCGCGTCCGCCTTTTATGACGCCGTGCTCGGGGAGTTGGGTCTGTCGCGCTTCACGGATCTCGACGCGGTCGGGCCCGCTGGCGTCATATGGCGCCAGCCCACATCCCGCTGGCCCCAGTTCGTTGTCAATCTTCCGCTGAACGGTGAGGCCGCCAACCCGGCAAACGGATCCCAGGTGAGTTTCCTCGCCACCACCACGGCGCAGGTCGACGCGGCCTGGGCGGCAGCGCTTGCCAACGGAGGAGTCGACGCGGGACGACCGGGCTTTCGTGAGCGCTATGCCCGCGACTTCTATGCGGCCTACTGCACGGACCCCGAAGGTCACAAGCTCTGCTTTGCGTGCACAGCCGGTGACCGAGTGGGGACCGAACGCCGCCGTCCGGGTGGGCGGGGCCCGTCTGTCATTTAACGGGGTGGGCGAGGTGACGCAGACGGCGAGGAGTGGATCGAGACGGCGGCCGACGGTCCGTCGCGCGGCGTTCGGTGCGGCATGCGTCAGCGTCCCGGTTTGAACCCCAGCGCTTGCATCGGCCGGGACAGCGTCTGTTTGGCTTTCCAGTAGTCAGCCCATGGATCGATCTTCTGGAATGACAGATGTTCCCGCGCGGTGGCGATAGTCCACTGTGCACCGCCCTTGAGCTTTACGAGGTCATCCCAGGCAACCGGCATGGATACGCCCAGGCCCGGCCGGGCGCGCGCCGAGAAGGCCGCCGCGGTGGTGGCGCCGTGTCCGTTGCGCAGGTAGTCGACGAACAGCTTGCCGATCCGGTTGGCTGGACCGCTCTTGGCGACGAAGCGCGAAGGAATTGTCTGCGCCAGGTGCTGCACGATTGCCTTAGAGAACGCGTTGACGGTGTCGTAGCCGGTCCGCGGAGCCAGCGGCACCACGACGTGCAGTCCCTTGCCGCCGCTGGTCTTGAGCCAGGCTTGGAGACCCAAAGCCGAAAGCAAGGTGCGGGTGAGGCTGGCCGCTTCCTGGATGTGCTCCCAGGTGGTTCCCTCGCCGGGGTCCAGGTCGAAGATCATCCGGTCGGGTTTGTCGATGGCTTTCTTTGTCGAGTTCCATGTGTGGAATTCAATGACGTTGAGCTGCGCGGCGCCCGCCAGCGCCTGGGCGTTGCCGACCTCCAGCAGCGATGCATGGCCGGGCCACAGCGCGGCATCCAGTTCCGTGATGCCGGGGATGCCGATCTTCTCTCCGTGCTTCTGGAAAAAGAGCTGGCCACCGACGCCTTGCGGGCCCCGCACCAGCGACACCGGCCGGCCCGTCAGGTGCGGCAGGATGAAGTCCGCCACAGACTCGTAGTAGCGCACCAGGTCCAATTTGGTCAGCCCGGATGCCGCATCGATCACGCGTTCGCCGTGACTGACCTTGACGCCGCTCGACGTCCTGGCCGGAGCGCTCTTCCTTGACGCAACGTTGCCGACGTCTTTCGCGGTCTCGCGCACGATGAGGTCGGCCGCCTTGTCGGCGCGAAGGCTCAGGAACGACGCGTGGCGGATCTGGCCATCAGGCGTCCATTCCGCAAACGTGACCTCGGCCACCAGCACGGGTTGAACCCAGCGCTCCGCACTGGCGGCCCGCTTTGACCAGCGCCCTGGCCGGGACGGCCCCGCGGCGAAGGGTGCCTTCACGAGGTGCAGCGGCTCGAGCTTGAGCTTCAGTTCGTGCGCCGTGTCGGTGTCCCACCCGGTGCCGACGCTGCCCGCGGACACCAGTTGCCCGTCGGGCGCATGGACACCGAGCAGCAGGCTGCCAATCTGCGTGCTGTTGTCGCTGCGATCGGTGTAGCCGCAGACGACGAACTCCTGACGCAGCTTGCATTTCAGCTTGAGCCAGGCATCGGTGCGGCGCGAGGCATAGGGCGCATCGGCGCGCTTGGCGATCACGCCCTCCAGGTTCAGGCGGCAAGCAGACGACAGGATGGAGGCGGGGTCGGCTTCGAAGTCGGCGCTGAAGCGCACGTGCTCGGTCGACTTCTGGTCGAGCAGGGCCTTCAGCAAGTGGCGCCGATCGCGTTGCGCGACGGCACGCAGGTCGTAGCCTTCGAAGAACGGAACGTCGAAGAGGAAGTAGACGATCTTCTCGGCACCGTGTCCGCGATCAAAGGCATTCTGAAGCGCATTGAAATCCGGCGTACCGTTCGCGCCGGGCACCACGATCTCGCCGTCCAGCCAGCCCGACTTCAGCCCCAGCTGCTCGAGTTCTTCGACGAGCGCGGGCATTTTGGCGGACCAGTCGTGGCCACCGCGGGTGATAAGTCGGGCCTTGCCCTTGTCGATCCGCGCCATGATGCGATAGCCATCGAACTTGATCTCGAAGATCCATTCGCCTTGCGAGGGCACGCCCGCCGCGAGCGTGGCCAGTTGCGGCGAGAGCTTCTCGGGCAGCATGGCCTTGACGGCACCCGTCGGTTTGGCATTGCCATCCGCCGCGGCCGCGCGCGACGCGCGGCCTGCGACGGGCGGATCCTCGAGGGCATCGGCGTTGCGCTTCGGCGCGCGCGTCAGCGCATCCTCATCGTGCTTCCTAATCACGCTGTCGGGCAGCGCACTGACGACGTCGTATTCGGACTTCGGCCGCGCGAACGCGTCGCGCTTCTTGAACAGGATCCATGGCTCCTGTTTCTCGCCCCCCTTGGCGATTCTCACCAGTTCCCATAGGCCCTGCAGTTTGTGGCCGTGGAGCTTGAAGAGAACCTTGCCGGCAGCCATTGCCAGCCGGGGGTCGCCGACGGGTTCCCAGGTTCCATGGTCCCAGACGATGACCTCGCCCGCACCGTACTGTCTGGGCGGGATCGTGCCTTCAAAGGAACCGTACGACAGTGGATGGTCTTCTACATGGATCGCCATGCGCTTGTCGAGCGGATCGAAGCTTGGCCCCTTGGGCAATGCCCAGGACACCAGCACGCCGCCAAGTTCCAGGCGGAAGTCGTAGTGCAGTCGGCTCGCCGCATGCTTCTGTATGACGAACGTGAGCGCGCGGTCCTTGACCCGGGCATCCTGGACTTGCTCGCCGCGCGGCTCGCGTGTGACCGCGAAATCGCGCATCGCCCGGTAGCGCGCCAGCGGCCCGTCAGTCATGGCTGCCCTCGGAAGAACCGGCCGCGAACGCCACCTTACTTCTTGCCGAGGTGTTTTCGCACGGCGTCGGCCGAGTTTCCTACGGCCTTGACCGCCGCGCGCAATTGCTCTGGTGTGCAACCGAGGCTCTTGCACCAGTCGCGCAGCTCGTAGTCCTCTTTCAGGCTGATCAGCTTGCGGTCCTGTGCCGTCTTGCTGGTGTCGTCGCTCATCTCTGGCTCCTTTTTTGTGAATGCAAAGAAGCAACATAGCCAGCCGCGACGAGCCCGCTTGTAGGGCGATGCCCAAGAAACAAGCAGCTTTCCGGCCAGGCTGGACGCACGTCGTCAGTTCCTGAGTTCGACCCACGCCGGGGCGTGATCGCTGCTGCCCTCCAGGCCGCGGACGGCGCGATCCGCGCCCGCGCGCCGCATGCGCCGCGCCACGCTCGGGCTGAGAAGCAGGTGGTCGATGCGCATCCCGGCGTCACGCGGCCAGCGGTTGCGCAGATAGCTCCAGAACGTATAGATTGACTTGTGCGGCGACTGGCGATGCAGCGCGTCGGTCCATCCCGCCTCAAGCAGCTCCCGATAGGCCGCACGCGGCGCCGGCTGAAGCAACGCGTTATCGACGAAGGAGCGCGTGGCATAGATGTCCGCATCGGTCGGCACCACGTTGTAGTCTCCGGCCAGTACCGCCGGGTGGCCCGACGAGAGCAGCGTGGCTGCGTGCGCGTTGAACCGCTTGAACCAGTCGAGCTTGTAGGCGAACTTGGGACCGGGCTGCGGGTTGCCGTTGGGCATGTAGCAGCAGCCGATGACCACGCCCTGCACGGCCGCTTCCAGATACCGAGCTTCCTTGTCCGACGGATCGCCCGGCAGCCCGCGCCTCACTTCCAATGGCATCTCCCTGGCCAGAATGGCGACGCCGTTCCAGCTGGTCTGCCCCAGCACCAGCGCTTCGTAGCCCATGGAGCGGACCTCCTCATACGGGAATGCAGCGGAGGTGCACTTGAGCTCCTGCAAACACACGACGTCCGGGGACGTCACATCGAGCCACGCGCGCAACGTCTCGAGTCGCTTGCGGACATTGTTGATGTTGTACGTCGCGATGCGCAAAGCGGCGCCTGCTCAGGGTCGCGCCGCCGGCTTCGCCAATGGCGCTTTTACCTTGGCGGTCAGGGCAACCCACGTCTGGTAGTCGAACAAGAGCAAGCACCTGCCTGAACCCGAGACAGTGGGCGCCTTGGTTGCGCGCCGCGTTTCGACACGCTGTGGCGGCAAGGCAAGATCGAGATGGGACTGACGCTCTTTTCTCATCCCCGAATCATCGTCGGAACGACCGGACGGTCCGTAGGTCGAAGCCGAATTTGGGCGCCAATCCCAGTGGTTGGCTGTCGACCGGCAACCGGCCGGTGGCGCTCATCTGGAACGCACGCGCGGCCACGGCAGGATGGTGGGCATCGATACAGGGAGGTGCATTGACGACGACCCAAACCATGAAACCGTGGACAGTTCAGCGCGCGCGTGGCTCGATGGCACTTGAAATCCGGCTCGCCTGCCGTAGATCGGGTCAGGGTTGCATTCTCCCTGCAGCCCCGCGGAACCCACAGAAAGGAGTTGATCATGTCTTCAGGGTTTGTCTCTTCCCGCTCGCGGACCGAAGGACGGACTCGCACGGCGATGAGCCGAGGCGCCGGCAGGCCCGTCATGAGCGAAAAACAGATCGAGGCGTACCTTATCGCTCGTGATGCGCTGCGCGCTATGCGGCGGGCTCGTTGGTCCTCGCCGCGCGTCCAAGCATCCGGCTTCATCGGAGGCACCCGAGGAAGTCATCGTCCATTCTTGCAGTCGTAAGCGGCCACGTCAGCTGTCGACAGACCGGGGGCTCGCGCAAGGACTTCCATGATCGACGCCGCAGCGCCGAGCTATGTCCGTGTGCCCGCTGACTTCGGCGCCTTCGGAGCGCGCCGCCGCCGACGACACGGCATGTACGACCGCCCAGCCCACAACGGTCTCACCAAGCGTCCAGCCTCATCGGACAACCGCGCGGTCGTCGGTGTTCTCGCACTGGCCCGACGAAGCCGCATCCTGGCGGATGGCATGACGGCCGCCAACGCCTCGGCTCGACCGACGCGGTTGCGGCGCGTGTCACGATCCGCACCGACACACGGTCGCTCCCTTCATCTCGAAAAGGTCACCATCGAGTTCAAGCCGGCCGCGCCAAGTCGCTCCATTGGGCGGGCAGACCCGCCATGCGAGTTGTCCTCGCTCCCACCGGCTCAAGGGCCACGCTGCCGGAGACGAGACCGCGCTGGAAAGACGCTGGCGCGCCTTCTCAGCGACCCCGGTGATTTGAGCCACCTGATCCGGCGACGCCCGCCTCGCGGCGCAAGCCCTGCTCCTCCCGCGCCGCGGTGGTGCCACGATGAACACAGTCCATGACGATGCAGGGCCGAGTCAGGACCGGGTGGTGAACGCCGAGTCTGTCGGCGCTGTCCGCCGGTCGCCTTGGTGGTCGGAGCCTCGAGCCGGCACTGGCTTGATGTCCAGGGCGTCGAATCCGCCGACCCCATTGGATTTTGCGCGTCGCCGGCTCTCGGCTTCGTACATGTGCGCCATCCCGAGCGCCTTCTGGTTTCCCTGCAAAGCCTTCCCGCGCCAAACAATGGCTTTGACTTGGATTTCGTCGTCGGTCAGATCGTTAAGTGGAGTCATGGAAATATTGTCAGTGCCTGAGTCGTAGTACGAACTTTGAATGCGCGCAGCGGCTTGCCGATGAAGCGAACGAATTCACGCTGGTGTTCAGAGCTTTCGATTCCGACCAGAACGCGCAAGTCTGCCCTGTTGCTTTTCAGAATCTCAGACTCACGCCCAGTGAGCCCCGGACGGACGACTTCACAGGCGCCCGACCGCCGCCTTGGACAGCCGGCCGACTTCAGCGTAAACGCTCGCGGTGGCGGTCCGCGCCAGCGACGCGCCGGCGGCCACTTCCACCGACGTGTGGCCGATGCCGTTGGAGATCGTCGTCGAGCCCGCCGGGCCGATGAAGTTCGTGTGGTCCGTGCCGTTGAAGCCGTGCCAAGGTTCAGCCGCCACCCAGCGCGAAGCACTGACTGGTCTCGGCCGAAGCCGTCACGCTGTGGCCGTCGCCGCTGGCACGGGTTCCATCGGTGGCGTTGGCCGTGAGGTCTTGCCGCCTGTGCTGCAGCACGAAGTCAGCGTACTGGCCTTGCAGGTTGGCATAGGCCGCGTAGCTGCCCAGGTAGACGGTGTCGGCGCGCAGGTTGCCCGCATGCGTGGCGGACGAATGGAGGCCATGCAAGCCGTCGATTCGTGCGTCGCTTCGCAGCTTGCCCCCATGCACGCCGGCACTCCAGGCGTCGCTGGCAAAGAGATCCACGCCGGCCTGAACGCCGTCCATGCTGATGCGGCTGCTTGGTTCGGTCGGGCCCGACTGCGCGACCGTTGTGGTGCCGCCAAGGATGCGGCCCCAGGCGCGGCGGTTCGATGAAGAAGGCGCGGAGGCGTCATCGATCGACGCGCCTTCGTCCCCGCCGCGGCGGTGCAAGTCCGACAGCATCGCCAGATCGCTTTGACGCGGTCCCTGCGGCAAGGGCGCGTGCAAGGGCAGGTCGGCGCGGCAAGGCGGCCGGCTGGCAGCCATCGCCGATTCGCCGGACCGCCCGGGGTGGCGGCACCACCGGAAATGCAAAGATCGCCGGCGCATTGGTGCGCAGGAACCAGTCGTTGCCCGCGCCCGGGGCGTCGGCCGCGTATAGGCGTATCAGACGGCCCCGGTATCGACGTGACCCCCCAGCGTGAAGGCGACCTTGCCGGTCCGCGCGGCGTCACGGCGCCGTTCAACGCAGTGGCGACGCCCGGGCGTCGCAACGTCGATGTCGCAACAGAGCGTCGCGGAGTGTGCTGGCAGCGGCGTGCACAGGGCTGCGGCGAGCGACGCACTTGCCGTGAAAGCGAAGCGCGGCACCCCCCCCCTCAGAGTTGCTGGCTGCTGGCCATGGCGACCTTCCGAAAGCTCCGAACCGTTCGTCCCTGTCCTCTTATGCACCGCGGCTCCTCGCGCTCCAAGCGTCCGTTTCGAAGCGTCGGGTATCCCGGCAAGGCAAGCATCAGGTCGCCGAGCGAAGAGAACCATGATTGCCCGACGTTGCGCGAGCCGCTATCCTGCTTTCAACCCGTCAATAGCCAATTCTTGGCGCAAGGAAAAGCATGGGATCGGTCGGCACCAATGTGCGAAGCTCGGAAGGCATGGCCACACAAGTAGCGGCCAGAAACCAGACCGTTGACGCGTTGAGGGTCATCTGTTTCGTCGGGGTGGTCGCAATTCATGTGAATGTGATGGGAATGTTCGGCGAACGCTCATTTCTTGGGTTCGTAACGACAGCGTTGGCTCGCGTTTCGGTTCCGATCTTTTTTATCGCAAGCGGCTGTTTCACCAGCTTCAGCGGCGATGTCATTGCGAAAAGCGCACGGCGGCTGCTCGTGCCCTATGTTTTCTGGTTTGCGCTCTACAGTCATAGAGCCATCTTCGAGGCCCTCACGGATCCCCACGTTGGATCCGTCGTCAAAATCGCGGCGCACTTGGTGTTGACCGGAGGACACGAGGGCTATCACCTCTGGTTTCTGCCCGCGCTGTTCATCGGCATCGCGATCGTGACTCTATGGTGCAGACACGGGCTCCCATATGCAGCCTGGATTTTTGGGACGCTGTATGCCGTCGCCGTGCTGCTCAATACGGGCGTCTACGGCGCAGGCCCGAGCATTCCTAACTTCGTATCGCAGAACGGACTGATGGAGGCGCCGATTTTCCTGATTATCGGCAACGCCTTTAAGACGATGGATCGCCAGCGGCTCGGATACGGACCAATTTTCGTGGTCGTTGCTTGTGGACTGGCGCTCGACACGGTCGAAACCGTTCTGACGAACCCTTCGCTGGACGACGGTCCGAGCCTCACCTTTGGCGTGCTCATTGGCGCGACGGCGCTGTTCGCACTCGCGATCAAGGTGCAGGTTTCCGCGCCTTGGACGATCAGGCTTTCAAGAGTGATGATGGGCGCCTACTGCGTGCACTTGGCTATCGTGTACGCCTTTGCTCATTGGTTGACACCGATCGGTCGACCCTGGTTCGGCATTGTTGCGACCATCCTCATCGCGACGTTCAGCTACATGCTCGCCTTGCTTTTGAAGCAAATCAAATACGTGTCTGCGCTTGTTCGATAGCGAGTTCGGCTCTGGTCGATCGGATCGCTCGCAGAGCAGCATGGATTTCAGTTCGAGCTACGAACTTGCGGGCGTGCATGAAGGATTGAATCCAAGCAGAGCGCACGGAGGTGGGCCGCAGTCGTGGCGCCAGCGCGCGCTCAAGGCTGTCGAAGCACGAACGGTTCGGCCTTGCGCATCCAGTCTTCATGTAGCCGCTCGATCTCGGCGAGTTGCTGGTGCATGCGACCGGCGTTCAGAGGCTCGCCATGCATGACCGCTGACATCATCCGTTTGTGCTTGTCGGTGGCTGCTTTCCAAGCATCGTAGGCCGCATGAAATTCTTCTCTGGTGACCATGGCTGCTCCTCAGGATGTTGACGCGGCTGCATCGTAAAGGTCGCCGCCGCCGGCGCTCAAGGCGCCTCGTCGCTGTCGTTCGTTGCGACCAACGCCGCAGGCGGCACGATGGGCCCAGCGACGAACACCTCGACAGGCGACAGCCGCAGCAACTGCTTCGCTTCCTCGACGGTGCCCGCCAGCCACTGGTCGACATCGCCCGCTTCGATCGGGATCACGCTGCGCTTGTCCTGGTCGTCCGGCCCGGCTTTCGGGTCGGGCTTGTGCATGCGGCGCATCAGCGCGTGGTCGTCGGCGTTGATCGTGAGCATCGTGTAGCTCTCGTGCACCTCGCCCGTGTCCCTGTTTGTCCAGACGTTCCACAGGCCCGCCAAGCCCCACGGCGCCCCGTCCGCCCGGCTGAACTGCCACCAGATGTTCTTGCCCGTTTCCCAGTTCGGCTCATCGAACGAGGCCGCGGGAATGATGCAGCGCTGCCCGCGCTTCCATGGGTCTTTGTAGCTGGCCTTCTCGGCCAGCTCTTCGCTGCGCGCGTTGTTGGTCGGGAATTTGAGCCTGGGCTCTCTGGCGAACCACGGGATCAAACCCCACTGGCCTACGACCAGCTCGCGCTCGTAGCCCGTCGAGTGCCGCGCACGGCGGATGAAAGGGCCGGGCGACCGAGGGAAGACCTGGCGCGCAAAGAGCGGCGGCTGGTTCGTCGGGCCGAGATGCCAGAAGCGCTCCATCTCGGCCTCGGCCGGCGTGACGTATCGATTGCACATGGGGGAGATTCTGCGGTGTGCCTGCCCCCATGTTCGTCGGACACCAGCGAGATTTCAGCATCCGCGCGGGTGCGAGTCGATACATGGCCATCTGGGCCCATTCCCTGTTTCACGCACACTTGCTTGCGAGCTCGAGTCCAGCGTGTCACCGAAGGCGATATCCACGAACTCACCGCTGCCAAGATCGAGCGCCAGCTCGTTCAGCTCCCAGCGAAGTTCGTGGACGGCCGCAAGCTGCGCGCCGCGGTTGCCCAGAAACCACTCCTCAAAATCTCCGGTAGCGTCCGCCGCCCAATCCCGGGTCGCCAGCGATTCACCGTGGCGACAACGCCCTTCGACGATGCCGAGGGTGCTCTCCACGCCAGGCATGCCCACCCTGGCGTCCAGACCCCCATGGTGCATCACGTCCCAAAGCTCCGCCGGTGTGGCTGTGTCGAGCCAACGCTCGCCACGGCATACAAGCTCCTCGTATTCATTCAGGGCGCTCATTTGGAGACTCCTCGCTTGTGACAGGTTTGAGCCACTCGGTCGCAGCGTCCGTCGGCGTCAGGCTGCGCAAGTGCTCGTCCCGCCATAGATCGCGCGCCAGCTCTTCGAGGACAGCCGCGTCGATCGTTCGCCAACGCTGGTGCAAGCGGTGCGCGCAAGCCCCAATCCAAACATCAGCGTTCAACGATTCCATATCGACATCGTACAAAACAACTGGATGTATGTACAGTAAATAGCCCTGATGCCGATGTCCGTGTTTTGTTGTGCTCCCTGTCCCGCCCGCCCCGCCTGCCTATGCCGAGCTGCACTGCCGCTCGAATTTCACCTTCCTCGTGGGCGCGTCCATGCCGGAAGAGCTGGTGCGCCGGGCCGCCGATAAGCACTACGCCGCGCTGGCCCTCACCGATGAATGCTCGGTTTCGGGAGTCGTGCGCGCGCACCTCGAAGCGCGGGAATGCGGCCTGCACTTCATCGTCGGCAGCGAGATCCGGTTCGTCACGGCCAACGACACGCCTTTCGCGCGGCTGGTGCTGCTGGCGCAGGACCGGCGCGGCTACGGCAACCTGTGCGAGCTGATCACGCTGGCGCGCCGGCGAGCCGCCAAGGGCACTTACAAGGCGCTGGTGGCCGATGTCGAGGGGAAGACGCCCAAGGCCCCGCACCTGGCCGGCATGGCCGGCTGCATCGCCCTCCTGCTGCCGGACGCGGACGCCACGGTCGAAAGCCTGTTCGCGCAGGCCATGTGGCTGCGCACCTGGTTCGATGGCCGCGGCTGGATCGCCGGCAGCCGGCCCATGCAGATGGACGACGACCTGCGGCTGTGGATCGTCGAGGAAGCCGCTGGTCAGGCCGGGGTGCCGATCGTCGCGACCGGCAGCGTGTTGATGCACAGCCAGAGCCGCAAGCCCGTGCAGGACGTGCTGACGGCCGTGCGACTGGGCAGGACCGTCGCGCAGTGTGGCTTTGATCTGCTGTCGAATGCGCAGCAGTACCTGCGCGGGCGCGCCGTGCTGCCCGAGCTGTTTCCGCCCGAGTGGCTGCAGGAGAGCGTGAAGATCGCGGGTCTTTGCACCTTCAGCCTGGAAGAGCTGCGCTACGAGTACCCCGAAGAGATCGTGCCGGCCGGCGAAACACCGGCCTCGCACCTGCGCGCGCTGACCTATGCCGGCACCCTCACCCGCTTTCCGGCAGGCCTGCCCGAGAAGGTCCGCGGTCAGATCGAGCACGAACTGGCCATCATTGCCGAGCTGGCCTACGAGCCCTACTTCCTGACGGTGGCCGACATCGTGCACTGGGCCAGGGAGCAAGGCATCTTGTGCCAAGGCCGCGGCTCGGCGGCCAACTCCGCCGTTTGCTATTGCCTGGGTGTCACCGAGGTCGACCCGGCGCGCATGAACGTGCTCTTCGAGCGCTTCATCAGCGTGGAGCGCAAGGAGCCGCCGGACATCGACATCGATTTCGAGCACCAGCGGCGTGAGGAGGTGATGCAGTACATCTACACAAAGTACGGGCGGGATCGCGCCGCCATCACCGGGGTCATCACGTCGTACCGGACGAAGTCTTCCTTGCGCGATGTCGGCAAGGCGCTGGGCTTCCCGCTGGAGACAGTCGAGATGCTGGCCAAGAGCGCCTACGGCACCGAGGGCGTCTGGATCGCCGAGGCCTGCCTGGTCGAATGCGGACTCGATCCGTCGACGCGCAAGGTCAAGCAGTGGCTGCACCTGGCCAACGAAGTGCGTGGCTTCCCCCGGCACCTCAGCCAGCACACCGGCGGCTTCGTCATCGCCCGCGACAAGCTCAGCCGCCTGGTGCCGGTGGAGAACGCAGCAATGGACGAGCGCACCGTGGTGCAGTGGGACAAGGACGACCTGGATGCGCTGGGCCTGCTGAAGATCGATGTGCTGGCGCTGGGCATGCTCACGGCCATCCACCGCGCCTTCGACTTCGTGGCCGGCAAGCGCGGAGCGCCCTTCGGCATGCCCGACGTGCCGGCCGAATGTGCGGTGACCTACGCCATGATCCAGAAAGCCGACACGGTGGGCGTCTTCCAGATCGAGAGCCGCGCGCAGATGACGATGCTGCCGAGGCTGAAGCCCGAGCGCTTCTACGATCTGGTGGTGCAGGTGGCGATCGTGCGGCCGGGACCGATCCAGGGCGGCATGGTGCATCCCTACCTGCGACGCCGCGCTGGCGAAGAGGCGATCGACTACCCCCGCGACGAGATCAAGGTGGCGACGGAGCGCACGCTGGGCGTGCCGCTGTTCCAGGAGCAGGTGATGCAAATCGCGATGCTCGCGGCCGACTTCACCGCCGGCGAGGCCGACCAGCTTCGCCGGGCGATGGGCGCCTGGCGCCGCAAGGGCGGCCTCGAGACGCACCAGCAAAAGCTCATCCAGCGCATGCTGGCCAAGGGTTACACGCGGGAGTTTGCCGACCGCATCGCCAAGCAGGTGGAGGGCTTCGGCAGCTACGGGTTTCCGGAGAGCCACGCGGCCAGCTTCGGGCTGCTGGTCTACGTGAGCTGCTGGCTCAAGCGCCACCATCCCGACGCCCTCCTCGCGGGACTGCTCAACAGCCAGCCGATGGGCTTCTATGCGCCGGCGCAACTGGTGCGCGATGCGCGCGAGCACGGGGTCGTGGTGCGGCCGGTGGATGTGACGATCAGCGAATGGAAGAGCACGCTGGAGGAAGCCAGTCAGGCCAGTGAGTCAATGCCGCGCTGGGACGCCAGCTTCGCGGAGCCCTTGCATGCCGTGCGGCTGGGCCTGTCGCAGATCTCCGGCATGCGGGAGGGCGTGGCCCAGCGTATCGTGGCCGAACGCGCGCAGGCCC
>JAQGMP010000644.1 GCA_028292285.1 Variovorax sp.
GCTGATGAATGCCGTGGCCGAGCATCACCAGCGTGAGCGGCAGCACGATGGCAAAGGTCGACTGCACGCCGCCCAGCGCGAGGGCGCCCATCACCGTGCCGCCGGCCAGTGTGAGCACGCCGCCGCGTGCGACGCAGCCGCGCAAGCCGTAGCGTGTCAGCCAGCGACGGCACAAAAAAGTGCCGCCGATGTATGACAGCGAATTCCACAGCATGACCAGCCCGTACTGCGTCTTCGTGAGGCCGAGCACCTGAATGAAGACGAACGACGACGAAGCCAGAAAGGTGAAGAGCACCGCATAGGCCGCTGTCGTCAGCGCGGTGAAGGACAAGAAGGTCGGGTTGCGCACGACGGTTGACCAGGTGCGGACCAGCGTGGCCGGCCGCAGCGCATCGGGATTGCGGCGGGCCAGCGTTTCGCGGAAGCGCAGCGCAATGAGCGCCAGCGTGACGGCGCCGAACACGGCCGGCACCGCCAGCGCGAAGCGCCAGCCGAAACCATCGGACACCAGGCCGCCGACCGGCGCGCACAGGCAGGCGATCACGCCCAGGCCGGTGAGTGCGCGCGACATCACGCGGGCGCCGTCGGCCGGCAGATAGAGGTCGCGCACGATGGCGCGCGCCGACATCACCGCCGCGCCCATCGCCGCGCACTGCACCGTGCGCCAGATGATCAGCATGAGCATCGAAGGCGCCAGCGTCGCGCCGATGGCCGCCAGCACGTAGGCGGCCAGACCCCACAGCAAGACCGGCCGGCGCCCGAAGCGGTCCGACAACGGCCCGAGCACCAGCTGCGAGCAGCCGAACGCCAGCAGCAGCGCGCTCAAGGTGAGCTGCGCGTGCTTCATTTGCGCGCCGAAGCCGGCGGTCAGCGCGGGCAGCGCCGGCAGATAGAGATCGGTGGTGATCGGCTGGATGCCGAGCAGCAGCGCCAGCGTGAGCACGGCCAGCGCGGGCGACATCGGAAGGAGCAGGCTCGACGGCCTCGTGGCCGCGTTCATTGCGGGAGCCGTCGGAGCATTCGGATCGGCCGGAACGGCGGTGGGCAACATCCGCCCGAGGGTAACAAACGCGCCCGAAGCGCGCAGAAGGGACCGCGCCGGGTCCGCGCCGCTAGCTCTGCGTTTCGTGCAGGCTCGCCATGGTGACGGGCGGCTTCATGCGAAACAGCTGCGCCAGCGCCGCACGGTATTGCGATTCGCCGATCGAATTGGTGTCGTGATGCGAGCCGCCTTTGACCAGCACGAACATCTTCGGCACCGTGGCCGCGTCGTACAGCTTGCGCCCGAGCGTCGGGTTGATGAGGCTGTCGGCCGAGCCATGCACCACCAGCAGCGGCGCGCCGATGTTCTTCACGCTGTTGATCGCCTCGAAGCGTTGCGTGATGAAGGGGCCGAACGGCAGCCAGCCCCACTTGAAGCTGCTCGCCACGTCGGCGATCGAGGTGAAGGTGCTCTCGACGATGGTGCCGCTTTCGTCGTCAACGTGGGCCGCCAGATCGATGCCGATGGCGCCGCCGAGCGAATGGCCGAAGATGTAGCGGCGTTGCTGGGGATGCGCCGCGGCCAGCCATTCCCAGGCGGCGCGGGCGTCTTCACGCGCCGTGGCTTCCGACGGCAGGCCGGCCGAGCTCTTGCCGAAGCCGCGGTAGTCGATGGCCAGCACCGAAAAACCCAGTTCATGCATGCGCCGGATGCGCGGCGCCGAGCCGGCCACGTTGTAGCGGGCGCCGTGCAAGAACAGCAAAACGGGGGTGTCGGCCGATTCGGGTGCGCCGCCGAGCCAAAGCCCATGCAGGCGGGCCGGCTCTGAGGTGATATTCGACTTGAAATCGATCCAGACATCCGTCATGCCTTCTGTCATGGCGGCGCTGTTGCCCCAGCTGCGGTCGCTGGGCTGAAAAATCCATTCGCGCTGACGCTCGTCGAGCGTCGCGCACCCGCCGGCCAGCAAGGCGAACAGGGTGATGACGGCGGCAAAAAGGGACCAACGCTTCATGGGGTCGTTAACAGACTGGCCGCGAGGCCCAAAAGTTCAACGAAAGGTTGCACGGGGGAGGCCATGCAACGCCCGTGCCCGACTTTTGGATGACGCTGGAAAACCCTGAGAAAAGCGCGGGAACTCCGCGGGAGCCCGCGAAAAGGGTCAGCGGCCGCGCAGAAAAAGCCCGTCGAGCTCGCGCACCGAGAGCTGCCGCCAAGTGGGACGGCCGTGATTGCACTGGTCGGAACGCTCGGTCGCCTCCATCTGGCGTAACAAGGCGTTCATTTCATCCAGGGTCAGTTTTCGGTTGGCGCGCACTGCGCCGTGGCACGCCATGGTCGACAAAAGCTCGTTTTGGGCGCGCTGCACCACCGTGCTGGCGTCGTGCTGCGCCAGTTCGGCCAGCACGCTGCGCGCCAGTTCGACCGGATCGCCGTCCGCCAACGTGCCCG
The DNA here is from genome assembly GCA_028292285.1 of Variovorax sp. GTDB lineage: Bacteria > Pseudomonadota > Gammaproteobacteria > Burkholderiales > Burkholderiaceae_C > Variovorax. The sequence goes on from JAQGMP010000644.1 coordinate 2,435, forward strand.
GCACGGCGCGAACGGCCAAGGTCCGCGGCGAAAACGGCGTGATTTCGAGCCCGAGCGTCGGCAGGATTGCGGCACAGGCCTCTGCCGTCGCGACTTCTTGCGGTGTCGCCGCGAAGGTCGCCGGAATCAGCAGCGGCTGGCTGGCGAGCTGCGCCGTGCTCTCGCCGTCGGGCGAAATCAGCTGGTTTTTCAGGCGCTCGTACACGATGCGTTCGTGGGCGGCGTGCATGTCGACGATGACCAGG